>NZ_JBNKYW010000218.1:0-9827 GCF_050301095.1 Roseibium sp. | reverse complement strand
TCATACTCTCAACTCCTCTTTGCCCTTGAGGTTCAGCTGACGGTCGAGAAACAGGACGGTGATCAGGATCAGGCCGATCACGAGATTGACGGTTTCGGTGTCGGCGCCGATATGCCCCAGCCCCTTGCGCAAAAGCTGGATCGCGAGAACACCGCCGAGGGTGGACAAGACCGAGCCGGCCCCGCCAGTCAGCTTCGTGCCGCCCAGAACGACCGCGGTGATTACCCAGAGTTCATAGAGTTCGCCGTCGTTGGGGTTTACCGACCCGGATTCCGAATAGAAGACCACTGCGGACAGGGACGCCAGAAATCCGATGACAACGAAGTTGATCATCATGTGAGGTCCGACCCGGATGCCGGCGTTGATGGCGGCTGTCCGGTTGTCCCCGATGGCGTAGGCGTTCCGGCCGTGAACCGTCCGGTTCATCAGGAACCAGCCTACGGCCGTGACGGCGATCAGGAACCAGGTCGCCGTGTGCAGTCCCAGAAACTGGGCTTCGGCGAAATCAACGAGAGTCCAGTTGAGATGCGACGTCGGCTGTTCACCGTTGTACATGAAGACCAGCCCGCGATACCCGAGCATGGCGCCCAGTGTGACGATGAAGGCGTCCACCCCCGTCTTCCAGACGATCAGTCCGTTCAGCGCTCCGAGCAGGACACCTGTCAGCAGGGCAAGTCCCCAGGCGATCGGGATCACACCGTCGCCCAGACCCGCAAACATCGGCCAGGTCATGCTGTCGAGCAGGACGACGGCGCTGAGGGCGTAGGTCGCACCGACGCTCAGGTCGATATTGCCGTTGATCATGATGATCGTCATGCCGATCGCAATGATGCCGATCGGTGCGGACTGCTTGAAAAGCAGCAGCATGTTATCGAGATCCATAAAGGCCTTGTCGCTCAGCGACAGATATTCCCCGGCAACAGAGAAAAAGACCAGTTCGACAACGATAAATGCCCAGATCGCGCCATTCTTCAGGAAGGTGCTGAGAGTACCAGGTTCCATTTTTCCCTCCCTCACGCAATCGGTGACCAGAGCTTGCCGCGTTTGGCTGCGATATCGAGCCAGACGGCAAGGATGATGATGATCCAGGTGACAACGTATTGAACGTAGAATTGCAGCCCGACCAGAAGCAGTCCGTTCTGGATAAATCCGAGGATCAGAACGCCGATTACGGTCTTGAAAATCGTGCCCGAACCGCCCAGCAGGGAGGCTCCCCCCAGGATGACGGCTGCCAGAACTTCCAGCTCGAGCCCCTGGCCAACCGTGTTCTGGCTTCCCAGAGACCGGCTTGCCTGAATGAGGCCGGCCGTTCCGACGCAAAAGGCGGACAGGAGGTAGCAGGTAAAGACGACCCTTGCCCTGCGGATGCCTGAAAACGTCGCCGCGGTGCCGTTGCCGCCGACGGCATAAACCTTGCGGCCGAACGGTGTCTTGGCCAGCATGATGCCCAGAACCGATGCCACAAGGGCAAAGATCAGGATCGGAACCGGAATCCCGAGTGCGTCGGACTGGCCGAAGACACTGAACCAGGTGCTCTCCTTGTCGGCGATATCCATGTTCTTGCCGCCCGAATACGTCAGCGTCAGTCCGTGGATGGCCGACAGCATTCCGAGGGTCACTATCAGCGAATTGAGTTTGAGATAGCCGACGAGGAAACCGATAAAGGCGCCGAGGCAAAGCACCATGGCATACATCGACGGGATCGCCAGTGTGGGTCCCAGTTTGTCATGGAGATCGAGAACGACGATCGTCGCGAACGACATCATGGAGCCGACCGAAAGGTCGAGGTTTCCGCTGATGACGACGAAGGTGACACCCAGGGCCATAACCCCCAGGATTGCGGAGGAGCGGACGACCCCCATGATGTTGTCGGGGTCCAGAAACCGTTCATTGGCGAGCGTGAACCCGATCATGAAGAGCGCGAAGGCGACAAGAATACCTTGTTTTGCCAGAAATCCGCCGATCCCGGACAGGTTGAAAGACCGCATCGTCTTCTCCTTTGCGCCGCCGGGGCGGTCGGCTGTCTTGGTTGAAATGTCGGACAACAGATCCTCCCTTACCTGTTGGGGTGCGTTACACGAGTGTCATGCCGCCATCGATCATGACGATCTGGCCGGTCATGTAATCGCTGTCGCGTGACGCCAGAAATGTCGTTGTGCCTGTGATGTCGGTCGGGGTTGCGACCCGCCCGCGCAGGATTTCTGACGAAAATTCTTCCATGGCCTGACCCGGGCGCTCTGCTGCGCCTATGTTCAACAGGTCCTGGTCCACTTGCTCCCACATCTCCGTTGCAACGACACCGGGTGCAAATCCGGTCACGGTGATGTCGTGTTTCGCCAGATCCCTTGCCCCGGACTGGGTCAGGGACACCACGGCCCATTTCGAAGCGCAGTAGGGCGCGACATTGTCAAACCCCTGCCGGCTGGCGATGGACGCCGTGTTGATGATCTTGCCGCCGGTTCCCTGGTCAATCATCTGGCGTGCGGCCTCCTGCATGCCGATCAGGCAGCCCAGGCCGTTGACACCCATGATAAAATCCCAGTTGTCCTCTGTCACGTCGAGGAAGTTCATCGGCTTGTTCACGCCGGCGTTGTTGAATTTCACGTCCAGCTTGCCGAATGATGCGACTGTCTTTTCGATCATCGCCTGGACCTGAGCACGGCTGGTGACGTCGACCTCGGCCCAGGTCACCTTTGCTCCATTCTCGTCGGCAGTTTTTCGATTTGCCTCGGCAACGGACCTGACCTGATCACCATTGATGTCCGCGAAGCAGACGTCGGCGCCTTCCTTCAGCAGGGCTTCGCCGATGGCGCGGCCGATCCCTCTGGCGGCACCGGTCACAATACAGGATCGCCCGGAAACACGGCCCATGGTTTCCTCCCAGTCCATTTGCGTGAAGAAAAAAGAGGCGCGGGAATGCTCCCGCGCCCAAGTCGGGCTTAAAAGACCGGCTTGCTGAATTCGGCCATGTTGTCCTGCGTGATTTTCGGTGTGTCGAAGTAGTTCAGGAACGGCACGTCCTTGCCCGAGAGGATATCGATCGCCGTCTGCAGGGCCGCTTCCGCGTCATCGACGGGAGACTGGTAGATCGAGCCCCAGTATTCACCGCGTTCCATGGCTTCATAGCCGACGGAGAAGTTGGTGGCACCGACAAAGATGATACCCTCGCGGCCAGCGGCCTTGGCGGCGTTGAGCGCACCGACCCCCATGTTGTCGTCACCGGCGTAGACGCCGTCGATATCGTCATACTTCACCAGGAAGGCTTCCATGACCTTCTGGGACTTTTCACGGTTCCAGTCGCCGGGCTGGGTTTCCATCAAGGTCACATTCGGGCACACCTCCGGCAGGCGGTCCTCAAAGCCTTTGGCGCGTTCAATCGCGGTTGTGTAGCCGGGCTGCCCGGAGATCTGGACGATTTTGGCTTCGTTTTCGATGCCCATCTCCTTGAACTTGTCACACATGATTTCAGCCGAACGCGAACCCTGGGTGATGTTGTCCGGGCCGGAGAAAGACTCGACGAATTCAAAGCCCTGTTCGGCGATGTTGGAGTTGGTGACAATCACCGGAATACCGGCCTTGTGCGCCTTGCGGACAGCCGGGATGACGGCTTCACCGTTGGTCGGCCAGATGATGATGGCGTCGACTTCCTGCTGGATCAGATCTTCCATCTGGGCGATCTGGCGCGCCACGTCGCCGCCCGCGTCAAGCACGACGGTCTCGACATCCGCATTGGCGCCGGCTGCGGCGATGAATGCCTTCTCGTAGGTCGTCTGATAGCTGTCGACGCCGACATTGTTCTGCGTGATGCCGATTTTCATGGTTTCCGCGGATGCGGCGCCGGTCAGGGCAAGGCCGGTGATGGCTGTTGTCGCAACGAGCAGCGAACGGAACGTGTTCGTCATTTTGATTTCCTCCGAGAAAGACCCTTGCGGGTCGAATATTTGGCCGCGTCTCCTCCAGACACGGATGCAGCACTCACTTTGAGCGTCGCTTATTAAACTGCCCGCCATGACGTTGGGTCGCTTCCTCGAAATTATCCAAAATGGATGATTTAATGTCCAAACCGGATTTTTTGGCCGTTTTGCAGAGCGGCGATCTCGCTCACCGTAAGGAGGACATCCAGTGTCGATCCAAAAAATATCCAATTCGAGGAAGCTCAACGTGGTTCGTCAAGCTCGCAAATATGGAGCCGCGCGATGAACCAGTACAAGGGAGAGATGGCTCGGGACACAACGTATCTCACGCCGCAGGCCAAGACGGAAATTCTTCAGGTTCTGACCTTTCTGGAAAACCTGGAGGATGAGCTGGAAGGCCTGCTCGAGATTTCTGCTCCGAACCCCTATGTCAAAATGTCGGCCTATCTGGTTAAGAGACATCTTGAAGCAAAATCGGTGACGCCGACCTCCCTGATCGGTGCGTCGGGCGTTCCCTATGCGACGGCAAACCGCCGGCTTCGGGAAATGATCGACAGTGGACTGATAGAACAGCGTCCGCGTACCGCCACCGGCAGAAGCTTTTCTCTTCATCCGAGTTCCGAAATGCTCGAGGCCTGGACAAGGTTCAGCAGCCGGGTTCGCAGGCTGGCAGGTCAGTCCTTCGGGGTCGAGGGCAATCGCACCGATACCGAGGACTATTACTTCGGCGGATCCTATCTGGAAGCGCAGACGATACAGCCGCCCCAGGTGCTTCTGGAACCGTTGAAACTGTCGGGTGGTCTGAGGGTTCTTGTCCACGGCGACCCCACTTTCATGGTCATGCACGGGCTCAAGCGGCAGTTCGAACAGGTTGTCGGTTGCCCCATTCAACAGCGCGCCTTTTCGATCGACCGCCTGCATGACGAAGCGGTCAAGAATGCGCACAGGCCGGTGAGCCGCTACGATCTGATCGCACTGGATCTTCCCTGGGTCGGCGAGTTCGTGGAGAACGACTATCTCTTGCCGCTGGATCAGGTGCTTGACGTCGACCGCCTCAATCCCGCCGACTTCCACACCGCGGGCTGGCTTGCCGCTCATTGGAGCGGGCGCCCCTACGGTGTTCCGTCCCAGACGACGCCCGAACTTCTGTTTTATCGCCGGGATCTGTTTGCGGAAGCAGGGCTGGAACCGCCCCACACGACGGATGAGCTCCTGAAAGCCGCGGCGGCGCTGCACGATCCGGTTCAGGGGCGCTACGGCATCGCCTGGAACGCGGCACGCGGAACCGCGCTCGGCCACACCTTCATCATGACCTGCGCGGATTTCGGCCAGCCAATTCTGGACCTGCCTCCGCAGGCCGGCGGTTTCGATGCATCGCATCTCGCGGACGGCGGCTACAGGCCGACGATCGACACTCAAAGGGGCCTGCTTGCAGCGGAATATCTGATGGCGCTGCTGCAGTATTCCCCGCCCGATATCCTGTCGATGTCCTGGTACGAACGCGTCCGCCCGTTCGCCAATGGCAAGGTCGCGATGGCCTACGGTTACACGCTGCTCGCACCCTACTTCGAGCAGAACCCTTCCTGTGCCGCGTTCGGCAAGGTCGGTTACCTGCCGCACCCGGCAGGGGCCGGGGCGGTGAATATCGCGCCGGTCGGCGGTTACCTGCTCGGCATTCCTGCCAATATCGCGCCGGAGCGGCTGAAAGCGGCCGCGGAAGCCCTGATCGTGTTCACCTCGCCTGAAGCGCAAAAGCTTTATGTCGAGCACGGCAGCCGCACCAATCCGCGCTATTCGGTCGGCACCGACCCTGAAGTGCGTCGTCGTTCGCCCATTTTCGAAGCCGTGGATGCCATGTCATGGCGTGACGAACTGCAGTTCTGGCCGCGCCCGCCGATCCCGGAAATCAACCAGATCATCCGCATTTGCGGAGAGGAGTGCCACGACATGTTGCGTGGCGTCCAGTCACCGAAAGCTGCGCTGGCAGCAGCCCAGAATCGCGCCGACCGCCTCTTGCGGGAGGCGGGAAAACTCTAACGGGAGGTATCCATGGACCCCAATCGTCTCAAGGGAAAGAACATTCTGATCACCGGTGCCGCTCAGGGCATGGGGGCGGCGAACGCCGAGTATTTTGCCGCGCAAGGGGCAAACGTTGCGCTGGGCGACATCAACGTCGATGGGGTCAACGAGGTCGCAAACCGGATCAATGCAGCCGGCAACGGCAAGGCCATCGCGATGAGACTGGACGTGACCAAGCGCGCGGATCACACCGCCGCCGTCAACGCGACGGCCGAAGCCTTCGGCTCGATTAACATCATGCTCAACAATGCGGGCGTGAACAAGCCCAAGATGTTCCTCGATATCGACGAGGAAAACTGGGATTTCATCATGAACATCAACGCCAAGGGCATGCTGTTCGGCATGCAGGAGGCGGCCAAAAAGATGATCGAGCAGGGCCCGATGGAAGATCACCCTTACAAGATCATCAACGTCGGCAGCATTGTTTCGCGAACGGCGTTCCTGGATGTGGTTCCCTATTCCTGTTCCAAGTACTGCACGCTTGCCATGATCATCGGCGGCGCAAAGGCGCTCTGGCAGCACAAGATCACCGTGAACGGCTACGGCCCGGGGGTGGTCAAGACCGAACTCTGGGAACAGCTCGACAAGGATCTCGTCGAAATCGGCATGTTCGAGGAAGAAGGCCAGTCCATGGACCATCTGGCCCAGACCATGATCCTGATGAAACAGCTGTCCACGCCGGATGATGTGAAGGGAACCGCTGCGTTCCTGTGCTCCGACGAAAGTGACTACATGACCGGCCAGCTCATCATGATCGATGGCGGCATGATCATGCAATAACGGCATAACTTACTGATATCTAACGAAAACAGGCGGGGAGGACTTCGCCTGGAGGAGAGGCTTATGTCCCGCGCACTGACACCTAGCATCCTGACACCCCAGGATCTTGAACCGAATTGGATCTGGGAAGGCCGTCTGCCTGCCTGGGGCCACATGTCCGTCGACTTCGAACGCCGGATTGATCATGACCGGCTTCGCCGCTACCGGTTGAGCCGTGCTCGCGAAGCCTTGAAGGCAAGTAATTGCGGCACGCTGCTGCTGTTTGACGTCAACAACATTCGTTACGTCTCTGCGACCAAGATCGGCGAGTGGGAACGGGACAAGATGTGCCGCTTCTGCCTGCTGACCGGGGACGATGCGCCCTATGTCTGGGATTTCGGCTCCGCCGCCTACCACCACAAGAAGTTTTCCGACTGGCTCGTTCCGGATCACTGCCGTGCCGGCGTCGTCGGCATGCGCGGCACGATCCCGCCGAGCTTCGGTCTGATGAAGCGCTACGCCGAGGAAATCGCGGGCCTCATCCGCGATGCCGGCATGATCGATATGCCCGTGGGCGTCGATTACGCCGAAACGGCCATGTTCCACGCGCTTCAGGAGGCGGGGCTCAAGGTGGTCGACGGTCAGCAGATCATGCTGAGCGCCCGCGAAATCAAGAACGTCGACGAGATCCAGCTGCTGACCCAGGCGGCCTCGATGGTCGATGGCGTCTATCACATGATCTACGAGGAACTGAAACCCGGCGTGCGCGAGAACGACATTGTCGCCCTGTCGAACAAGATGCTCTACGAAATGGGCTCAGACGACGTCGAGGCGATCAACGCGATTTCCGGAGAGCGCTGCAATCCCCATCCGCACAACTTCACGGATCGCCTGTTCCGCCCGGGCGACCAGGCGTTCTTCGATATCCTGCAGTCTTACCAGGGCTACCGGACCTGTTATTACCGCACCTTCAACATCGGCACGTCGACGGCGCCGCAGCAGGATGCCTACAAGAAAGCCCGCGACTGGATCGATGCCTCGATCGATCTGATCCGCCCGGGTGTGACCACCGATGTCGTCGCCCAGGCGTGGCCCAAGGCCGAGGAATTCGGTTTCCCGGACGAGCTGTCCGCATTCGGCCTGCAATTCGGACACGGGCTCGGCCTCGCCCTGCACGAACGTCCGATCATCAGCCGGGCGGTCTCCTTGGAAAACCCGATGGAAATCAAGACCGGCATGGTGTTTGCGCTCGAGACCTATTGCCCGGCGACGGACGGGTTTTCTGCGGCCCGCATCGAGGAAGAGGTCGTGGTCACGGACAAGGGGTGCGAGGTGATCTCGCTCTTCCCGGCACAGGATCTTCCCATCGCCAATCGTTACTAACCTCCCCAACTAGCCCGGCCCAACGGGGCCGGGCCCTTTTCAAGGGACGAAGTCATGAGTGCTGCCAGGAAAAAGCACAACACCAAGGCCTATCTGCGCATGTACGAGCAAATGGTTCGTATCCGCGCTTTCGAGGACAATGCGAACCAGCTTTATCTTTCCGCCAAGATGCCGGGACTGACCCACATGTATTCCGGCCAGGAGGCGGTCGCCGTCGGTATTTGCGAGGCGCTGACGCCAGAGGACAAGATCACGTCAACCCACCGCGGGCACGGCCATTGCGTGGCCAAGGGCGCGAACTTCCGCGAGATGTTCTGCGAACTCCTTGGCAAGGAAGAGGGCTATTGCCGGGGCAAGGGCGGCTCGATGCATATCGCCGACCAGGCGAACGGCAATCTCGGGGCCAATGCGATTGTCGGTGGGTCCATGGGGATCGCCACCGGCTCCGCGCTTTCGGCGAAACATCTCGGCACCAATCACGTTACCGTCTGTTTCTTCGGCGACGGCGCGACCGCGCAAGGCCTGTGGTACGAGGTCATGAACATGGCTTCGCTCTGGAAGCTTCCCGTCATTTATGCCTGCGAAAACAACGGTTACAGCGAATATACCAAAACCGAGGAAATTGCCGCCGGGTCCCTGATTGCCCGTGCGGAGGCCTTCGGCATCGAGTCCTTCAAGGTCGACGGCCAGGACGTTCTGGCGGTCAACAACCTGGCGCAGAAACTCGCCGAGCGCTGCCGCCGGGGCGAGGGGCCGTTCTTCATCGAACTCGACACCTATCGCTATCACGGCCACCACGTCGGCGACATCAACCGCGACTACTACCGCTCCAGGGACGAGGAAACGGAGTGGAAGAAGGTCCGCGACCCGATCGTCAATTTCGGCAAGTGGCTGATCGAAGAGAAGATCATGACAGCGGACGAACTGGTCGCCATCGACAACGAGGTCTCGGCGGACGCTGAAGCCGCCGTCAAATACGCGCTCGACGCGAAGTACCCGGACGCACGCGAGGTCGACATGCACGTTTACGCGGAAACGGCCGCCTGAGGAGAGATGTCATGACACGCGAAATTACACTGTCCAAGGCCGTCAACGAGGCCATTGCCGAGGAAATGAGACGTGATCCGTCCATCGTCCTGCTCGGAGAGGATGTCGCCGAGGCCGGCACGCCCTTCAAGGTGCTGTCGGGCCTGGTGGAGGAGTTCGGCACGGACCGGATCATTGATACGCCAATCTCCGAACCCGGCTTCATGGGCATCGCCGTGGGGGCCGCCATGACCGGCAGCCGACCGATCGTCGATCTGATGTTCGGCGATTTTATCTACCTTGTCATGGATCAGCTCTGTAACCAGGCCGCCAAGACGCACTACATGTCCGGCGGCAAGCTCAAGGTGCCCCTGGTTCTGCGCACGAACATGGGCGCAACGCGGCGCTCCGCCGCCCAGCACAGCCAGTCCCTGCAGGCTCTGGTGGCTCATATTCCGGGATTGAAGGTGGCCATGCCGTCCTCCGCCTATGAAGCCAAGGGGCTGATGAAGACCGCCATTCGCGATGACAACCCTGTCGTCATCTTTGAAGACAAGCTGATGTATAATGACAAGGCCCCGGTTCCAGAGGAAGAATATCTGATCCCCTTTGGCGAGGCGAACATTAAGCGTGAAGGCTCGGACATCACCCTGATCGGCACCTCCT
>NZ_JBNKYW010000217.1:0-29727 GCF_050301095.1 Roseibium sp. | reverse complement strand
TCTGGGTCGAGATTTCCTCGGTGGCCTTGGCGGTCTGGGTGGCCAGTTCCTTCACTTCCGCGGCCACGACCGCAAAGCCCTTGCCGGCTTCGCCTGCGCGGGCCGCCTCGATGGTGGCGTTCAGCGCGAGCAGGTTGGTCTGCTCGGCAATCGCCTGAATAAGGCTGACCACCTCGCCGATCTTGGAGGCAGCTTCCGCCAACCCATGGACCTTGCCGTTGGTTTCGTGCACGGCCTCGGTCGCCGAGGTGACGATGTCCGACGATCGGCCGACCTGCTGGCTGATTTCGGCAATGGAGGCAGAGAGTTCTTCCGCGGCACCGGCGACATTCTCCACGCTGAGGCTGGCGTCCTCGCTGACCCGCGAGGTGTCGCCCGCCTGCCGGGCGCTGTCTTCGGCAATCCCGCCGAGCGCAGACGCGGTGCCGGACATGCCCGCTGCCGTCTCATCAAGCGCGCTTACCAGATCCTGAATTTCCTCCCGGAACGCCGCGATCAGGCCTTCGATCTCCTGCTGGCGGGCGTTCTGGGCTTGCCGGTGGGCGTCGGCTTCACCTTCCAGGCGCAAACGTTCACGTGCGTTTTCCTGGAAGACCTGCACCGTGCGGCTCATGTCGCCGATTTCATCCCCCTGGTCGGTCGAGGGGATCACGACATCCGTATCGCCTTCAGCGAGCCGCCCCATGGCTTCGGTCAGGGCGCGCGTCGGCCTGGTGATGACCAGCGACAGGACAAAAGCCAGCAGGCCGCCGGCGACGATGGCGGCGACAAGCGCGGCGGCGATCAGGCCGAGTGCCGTATCGGCCCGGGCATAGGCGCTGTCCGACTGCGCCTCCGTCAGCGCGGTGATCACGCTGCGCACCTTGCCCGCCGTCGCCACGAGGTCCGCACGCGTGGCCTCGAAAGCCTCCTTGGCCGTTACCATACCGGCAAATTCGGCCTCGTAGGTGGCGACTTCCTGTTCGATGGCGGCCACCGCATCGGTGATTTCCGGGAAAGCGGCGCTGTCGGCTTTCAGAGTGTTGGCCAGGTTCTGCAGGATGCCGACACGCGTGACGACATCCTTCGCGCCCATCGACCCGAAGTCGGCGAAGAATTCCATGGTCACCGAACGGATTTCCAGCGACGCCCGCAGGAACTTGGTCACATTGACGTTCACCAGATCGACAATACCGAGCTGGGACGAGGCCTTGCCCGCAATCTTCTTGGCGTCATCCGCCGCGCCATAGACGGTCTTGCGCAGGATGGACGCCTGATCGTGCAGGGCCGACAATCCGGTTTCGAGGTCAGCAGCAACCGTGGAAGCAACAGGGACGGCTTCCGCCCCGTCCTGCTTCGGCAAGGCTTCGGTCAGGCCAGCAGCCAGTTCGGCGAGGCTCTTGACCCTGGCGGGGTCGACGCCTTCGACCTTCAGCTTGGTCGCCTTCTTGGCCCATTTGGACAAGTTACCGGCCCCCTCAACGACGGCCCCTGCGGTTTCCGCAGGCAAATCACCGCCGTTTCCGGCACTTGCAATGACTTCGCCAAGTTCGGCGGCCGTGTCTTCCATATCCGCCAGCAGGCGGCCGAGCTTGTCGGCCCGGTTGCGTGTGCCGGAAGCCTTCTTGGCAGCTCCACCGGCATCGCGCTGGATCTTGCTCATCCGGTCGCTGATCTGCGCGGCCAGGGTTTCCAGTCCGACCGCCGACTTCAGCAGCTTGCCGACCTGTTCCTGCCTGTTGTCGACTGCAGTAACCACGCTGTCGAACTCACCGCTCAATCGGCTGACGAGAGAAATCGCTTCGGCAGTCGCTTCATGTCCGGCGCTGCTGCCAGAGACTTCATCGAGGGAAACCAGTGTCGTCTCGAGCCGGTCGATCCGCTCGCGGGCAGCCTCGGCAAGATCCGGGCTGCGGCCGGAGAGATAAGCTTCCTGCGCCTGCGCCACCTGCTGGAGATCCGCCATGGCCGCGGTGGCTTTCGCGCTGATGCCGGATTGCGACCGCAAACCGAGAATGGCCATCGTCCCGACGGCGCCCACCGCCGCGGCGATCAGGACCATTGTCACGAACCCGCCGCCGACCTTTGCCGAGAAGCGCGCATTCTTTAACGGTGTGAGTAACCTGGACATGTTTCCCCCATGCTTTCCTTAAGTCATGGATCCGCCCGGTGAAGAATTGGTGAAGACACCGCCTTGAAGTCATTGAATTTTATAGCAAAAATAAATAAGCCGGATTTTGTTCTTTGCTCGCAAATAGATATCAATCGCTGCGGATGGAAATATTTTTGCCCGAATTAAATAAAATCGCCACGCATCGGCCGTTTCATCCGCCATCCGGCCGTCGCACGGAAGCCGCCGGGATACTCGCACAGTCATGATCGCGGCCTTTTCCCGCGTTCATGGATGGGGGGCCGGTGATGTCAGTCCTTTTTTCTTGCCGCCCGCAGCAATTCGCGCAGGAGATCCCTGTCGCCGATCTGGTTGGCCATCAGAAGGATCAGCCGCGCATTGTAGGCAACGCTTTCGTCCTTGCTGAGCCCTTCATGGGCAGCCAGCAGGTCGGCATAGAAACCGTCCGGTTCCGACAGATTGGGGTTGGTGACAAATTTCGGCATCGCTTCACTCTCCCTTGCCGATCACTCGGGCCAGCGCCCTTGAAACCTCGTCCCAGTCAAGTTCTGCCCACCGGGCCACCACATGCTGGTCCGGCCGGATCAGGTAGACGGCCTGTTCGGCCTCCCCGAGATAACGCTGCCTCAGCTCCGCGCCGATCGCACCTGCCGGCAGGCTGATCTCCTTCAGGTGGACGCCGTGCAATTCGGACTTGCCGTGAACGCTAGTCCCAAGACCAAGCAGCAGAAAGTCTCCGCCGAGCTTGTCGAGCAGCCAGGCGTTGCCGACGGGCGCATCGACCGCGGGGCTTCCCGGCCGTGTGCGCGCAGGCAAGCCTTTTGCGTCCGGCCCGTTCAGCGGCGAGCCGTCATATATGCAGGGAACCGACAGGCGGCCGGAATTCACAAGCGGCCGGGCAAATTCATAATGTTCTGACAGGTCCAGAACAGCATCGCGGAAGATGCGGCTCATCTCCGATTTCGGCGTGATGAAATCGGTCGAACGGCTGCTTTGAAGGATGTTTTCATCAGCGGCCATTTCCCGCTCGTAGACGTAAGTATCCAGCAGGGTGTCCGGCGCCTTGCCATCCAGCACCAGTTTCAGTTTCCAGCCGAGATTGTCGATGTCCTGGAAGCCGGAATTCGCTCCGCGCGCGCCAAAGGGCGACACCTGGTGGGCGCTGTCGCCGGCAAAGATCACCCGGCCGTGGCGGAACTTTTCCATCCGGCAGCACTGGAACGTGTAGATGGAAACCCATTCCAGATCGAAGTCGACGTCTTCGCCCAGCATCTGTTCCAGCCTCGGAATGACGTTCTCCGGCTTCATTTCCCTTTCCTTGTCGATCTCCCACCCGAGTTGAAGATCGATCCGCCAGACGCCGTCCGGCTGCTTGTGCAGCAGGGCCGACTGGCCCTTGTTGAAGGGCGGGTCGAACCAGAACCAGCGTTCGGTCGGAAATTCCGCCTTCATGACCACGTCCGCGATCAGGAAATTGTCTTCAAAGACGCGGCCGACGAAATCGAGTTCCAGCATCCTGCGGGTCGGCGACCCGGCCCCGTCACAGGCGATCAGCCAGTCGGCCTCGATGTTGTAGGCGCCCTCGACCGTTTCGATGGTGACAATCGTGAAGTCGTCTTCCGGGTGCAGGTTAGCGACCTTGTTGCCGCCGCGGATTTCAACCGGCCTGCCCTCGGCCTGCAAGGACCGGAGCCGCTCCACCAGGTAAAGCTCACAGTAGTATTGCTGCAGGTTGATGAAGGCCGGACACCGGTGGCCTTCCTCGGGCAAGAGGTTGAATTCATAGACCTTCCGGTCGCCGAAAAAGACCTTTCCGGCGTTCCAGACGACACCCTTGCCGACCATCTCGTCGCCGCAACCAAGGCGATCGAAAATCTCCAGGGAGCGTTTTGAGAAACAGATGGCGCGCGAACCGAAGCTGACCTTGTCGTTGTCGTCGAGCACCACCACCGGAATGTCCTTCAGGGCAAGATCGATGGCCATCGCCAGCCCGACCGGCCCCGCCCCGACGACGACCACCGGATGACGGACCGGCCGCTCCGCATCCTGATCCGGCGAGCGCTTGTAGGGATAAAGCGGTACTTCAAACAGTTTCGTCACAGGCTCTCCTCCCGGCTCCTGTGTCAGAAGAATTTGCGGGCGGCCGGGTGCCTGTCGAATTCGAGATAAAACTCGTCCAGTTGCGGCGGAGCGGCACCGGTTCCGGCCAGCATAGCGTGGACTTGGCCTCTATGGTGAATCTGGTGCTGAAAGAGATGAAGCAAAGTGTTGGCAACCGTTTCATGGAAAATGCCGTTCCGGCCCCGGTCCTGCGCGATGCTTCTGTCGAGAACCTCTTCCGACAATCCGTCGCAAAAGCCTATCAGTTCCCGGTCCGTTTTTTCCTGCGCCGTACCGAGTTCCCTTGCTGTGGCAAGATGCGGCGTTTCAAACACCGACAGCCCTTGCCCTTCCTCTTTCAAGGCATCGAGATAATAGCGGTCGACTTCCAGAATGTGATTGAGGGTTTCGCGGATCGAGGGGAAGAAATTCGTCCGTTCCGCCTCGAAGTCCTCCTGGCTCAGGCGGCAGCACGCCTCAAGAAGCCGTTCGTTGGCATAGGCGTTGTTGCGGGCCATGAGGCGGAAATGGTCCAGGGCGGTGGTCATTGCTTACCCCTGCAGGTCCGCCCACATCTTCGCATCCCGTTCCGCCGTCCATATGCGCGGCGTGTCGATGTCGAGGGCTTCGTCATAAGCGCGGGCGACGTTGAAGGGCAGGCAGTGCTCGTAGATCGCGTAGTCGGAGAACTTCGGATCGCATTCGGCCCGGCAGGCGTCCCAGGATTCCTTCAGTGATCCGCCACGCAGGGCAACGCGGGCGACGGGCAGATAAGTGGAGCGAACGAAATCCTTCGTCGAGTCCAGCGCCGCATTGACCATCTTCGGGCCCACCAGCGCATCACCCCGGCCCGGCGCAATGGCATCAAGATTGAACCCGCGAATGCGTTCCAGCGTGCCCGGCCAGTCGTGGAAGTGACCGTCGCCGCAATAACAGGCCGAGTGATATTCGACGATGTCGCCGGTGAACATGACATTGGCGTCCGGCACATAAATGACGATGTCGCCGGCCGTGTGGGCTCTCCCCAAGAACATCAGATCAACCCGGCGTTTGCCGAGATAGACCGACATGCGGTCGGTGAAGGTGGTTGTCGGCCAGGTCAGGCCCGGAATGCTTTCATGGCCCTGGAAGAGGCGCGGGAAGCGGGCAAATTCGCTGTCCCAGTCTTCCTGACCGCGCTCGGCCACCATGGAGCGGGCTTTTTCGCTCATGATCACCGTCTGGGCATTATAGGCCGAAGCGCCAAGAACGCGGACGGCATGATAATGCGTCAGCACCAGGTGCGTGATCGGCTTGTCGGTGACCGAGCGCACCTTCTCGATCACCTTGTTGGCGAGCCTCGGGGTTGCCTGCGCCTCGATGATCATGACGCTGTCATCGCCGATGATCACCCCGGAGTTCGGATCACCCTCGGCGGTGAAGGCCCACAGGTCCCGGCCGATCTCGGTGAAGGAGATCTCTTTTTCGCTCATGTCTCCGGCGGATGCGAATTGCTTGCTCATGGTTCTGTCTCCCTGGGCCAGGGTGGTACCCCCACCCCTAACCCCTCCCCACAAGGGGGAGGGGAACTCGTCCGGTTTCCAATTGCGACCGCTGCGGCACAATCAACATGCGTTTAGGTATTCGCGTCTGCCCTCACCGCAGCAAAATCCCCCTCCCCCTTGTGGGGAGGGGTTAGGGGTGGGGGTCACGCCCCCTCGTATTTCTCCACCGTCTGCTCGATCGCCCCGAAGATTGTGTGGCCTTCGCCATCCATCATCTCGATACGGACCGTGTCGCCAAACTTCAGGAACGGGGTTTTGGCTGCGCCCGAGTCGATCGTCTCGATCATACGTATCTCGGCGATGCAGGAATAGCCGACACCGCCTTCGGAGACCGGCTTGCCTGGACCGCCGTCAAGCTTGTTGGAGACCGTACCGGAACCGATGATCGTACCGGCGCCAAGGGGACGCGTCTTGGCGGCATGGGCGATCAGCTGGCCGAAGTCGAAGGTCATGTCGACACCCGCATTCGCCCGGCCGAAAGCCGCACCATTGAGGTCGACGTTCAGGGCCAAATGCAGCTTGCCGCCCTTCCAGGCATCGCCGAGGACGTCCGGTGTGACGGCAACCGGCGAGAAGGCCGAGGAAGGTTTCGACTGGAAGAAGCCGAAGCCCTTGCCGAGTTCGGCCGGGATCAGGCCGCGCAAGGAGACGTCATTGACCAGCAGAACCAGGCGGATGTAGTCGCGCGCGTCTTCCGCGCTGACGCCCATCGGCACGTCGCCGGTGATGACGGCGATCTCGCCTTCCATGTCGATGCCCCAGGCTTCTTCCTTCATCCGGATCGGATCACGCGGCGCCAGAAAGGTATCCGAGCCGCCCTGGTACATGAGCGGATCGGTCCAGAAACTGTCCGGCATCTTGGCGCCCCGGGCCTTGCGCACCAGTTCGACGTGATTGACATAGGCGGAGCCGTCCGCCCACTGGTAGGCGCGCGGCAACGGCGACAGGGCATCGTGCTCGTGAAAGCGGAGCGTCGGCACGGCGTTGTGGGAAAGACTCTCTGAAAGCAGCTTCAGTTTCGGAGCGACAAGCTCCCAGTCGTCCAGCGCCGCCTGCAAGGTCGGTGCGATATGGGTTGCCTCGGTGCAATACGTCAGTGCGTCATTGACGACGACAAGCTTGCCGTCGCGGCTGCCGTCCTTGAGCGTTGCCAGTTTCATGAAATATCAGCTCCTTTTAATCGTCAGGCCATCATGGCTGACGATTGTCTCTCCCGTGAAGGCTTTTGTTGCCTCCAGCCACTCTTCTTTTTCAAAGCCCGGCAAATCCGCCGGGATCAGGTGGTGAAGCACCAGTTTCTTCGCCGCCGCAGAAACCGCTACCCGGGCCGCATCCGGCGCCATTGTGTGGCTGGCCAGAAGATGTTCGCGCAGGCGCTCGCCGTTACCGGTGATCTCCACGATCTTCTCCACGCCCCGCGCCAGCATGGCTTCATGCACCAGGAGATCGCAATCCTTCGCGAAGTCGGCAAGCGGCGGGAAATAGGCGGTGTCGGCGGAGAAGACCACGGACCAGCCTTCGATATCGAAGCGGAGCGCGAAACAGTCGACCACCGGCGGGTGATCAACCCGGAGGGCAGACACGTTCACCACGTCGTCGCCCAGCGGCACCTCGCCTTCCTGAAGCAGGTGAATTTCGATCAGGTCACGCAGGTCCGGGCGGCCCTCGTCGTCGATCCTGAGGTCAATGTCGTAGCGCATGGAATTGAGGAAACCGTCCCAGTATTCCATGAGATCCGGAGGACCGAACACCTTGACCTGCCTGTTAAGGCCCGTCGTCCAGGCTGTGTGCAGGAGCGGTCCCAGTTCAAGGATGTGGTCGGAATGCATGTGCGTGATGAAGACGAGGTCCAGATCCTTCAGAACGACGCCGGCCTCGATGAGGCCGCGGGTCACGCCCAGGCCGCAATCGACGATGCAGCGGCGGCCTCCGATTTCCAGCAACGAACTCGTCGGAGACGGCCCGCCCGGACGGATGGCCGGACCGCCCTTGGACCCCAGAATGACCAGACGGTCCTCAAGACCTTGCAGTTTCATGTCGTTCATTGTTTTCCAGTTCCCTCCCGGTGTCCCGTCGAATTGTTTGTCCAGCCAACCCCGACAGTCAATGCAATCGTCCTGAAGAGGTGCTTCACCGGTGACAAAGGCTGCGCTGCCGGCTTTCTGATCCCTGATGTCCTCCCGGTTCAGAGACGGGATCAGGGAATGGCCTCATACTTTAGTTACAGATGTAACCAAATTCCCCGGCCCGATCAAGATAATCCCGAAGGGCATTTCCGGCGTGGATCGCACCGGTTTGCCGCCTAAGAAAATTTGCAGAGAGTTTTCGTAAGCTTTGCTTTACGGAGTTTGACCTAAAGTCCGGCAAGACCCACCTTCGGAGCTTTCCATGTCTTTAAGAAATCGCATCTTTTTCGCCTCAAGCGGCGTTTTTCTGGTCGGATTCCTCTCTCTTATTCTTACCGTCACGCTCATGACGCATCAGACCTCGGAGAAAACCGGCGAGCACCTGATTCGAAAGACAGCCGAGGCCCTGGCCCTGGATGCAGGGAAAACGCTGGCTGAAGCGCAGCTGGCCGCACGGGCGGCTGCCGATGCCCTGGAAGGCTTGCAGCAGGCCGGTGTCACCGACCGCAACGCCTATGGCGTCGTGATGCAACACCAGATCAGCCAGAACGAGAAATTCGTCGGTGGCGGCGTCATTCTGGAACCAGACATGGCCGGAGCGGACGCCGACAACGCGGGGGCCAATTTCTCCGACGAAAAAGGCCGCTTCATTCCCTATTTCTATCGCGATGGCGCCAAGGTGGCCTGGGAACCGCTGATGTTCGGCGGCGACAGCGGTTCGGAGGACTGGTACGACAAGCCGAAGAACCTCGGCCACGACACGTTCACCGAGCCCTACACCTATCCGGTCAACGGTGTCGATGTTCTCATGGCAACCGCCTCCTCGCCCATTCTGGACCCGTCGGGACGCGGGATCGGCGGAGCGACGATCGACGTGTCCCTGACCGGCCTGCAGGAAGCCGTCAGCGCCGGGCAGACCTATGAGACCGGGTATGTCGGCCTGTTGAGCGAGGCGGGTGTCTGGATTTCCCATCCCGACAGCAGCCTTCTCGGCAAGACGGCGGACGCCGCAATCGTCGGCAAGATCAAGGCCATGAAGGGCAACGAAGCTTACGCGACCCGGGATGGGATCGCCGAAGCAATCCAGGCCTTTGAGCTGACCGGAACCGGGCAGCGCTGGTTCGTTGTCGTGGCGGTTGCGGAAAGCGAACTTCTGGCAGGCGCGAACTCGACCTTGCAGATGAGCCTGCTGCTGGCGGGCGGACTTCTGGTTGCCGGCACCTTCCTGATGTGGATGCTGGGCGCCACCATTGCCGGTCCCGTCCAGAACCTGACCGCCCGCATGCGCAAGCTGGCGGACGGCGACGTCGAGACGCCGGTCGACTACACCGGCCGCAAGGACGAGATCGGCCAGATGGCAGGTGCGCTCGAGATTTTCGTCGCAAACGAAACCGAGCGCCGCAGCCTGCAGAGTGAGAGCGAGCAATCGCAGCACAACCAGCTTGAGCGCCAGAAGGAGATCGAGGTCCTCATCGAGACCTTTGAAGCAGATGTGCGCACCGTGCTGGAGCAGGTCAGCGGCAATACGGAGCGGCTTGAACACACCGCCTCCTCGCTCGATGCCATTGCCCGGGACACGTCCATGAAGGTGTCTTCGGTCGCCAGCTCCTCCGAGATCACACAGAGCAGCGTCCAGACCGTCGCCTCGGCCGCGGAAGAACTGTCGGCTTCGATCTCCGAAATCGGCCGCCAGATCGAGCAGACCAAGGACGTCGTCAACAGTGCCACCCGCGCGGCCAGCGATTCCAACGACAAGGTTGGCAGCCTCGACACGGCGGCCCAGAAAATCGGCGAAGTCGTCAGCCTCATCCAGGCGATTGCCGAGCAGACCAACCTGCTGGCACTGAATGCCACCATCGAGGCGGCCCGCGCGGGCGAAGCCGGCAAGGGCTTTGCGGTCGTGGCCGCGGAAGTGAAGGAACTGGCCACCCAGACCGCCAAGGCCACCGAGGAAATCTCGACCCAGATCGCCGGCATCCAGTCGTCGACCCGCAATGCCGTCGGCTCGATCCAGGAAATCGCCAGCACGATGGAAGAGGTCAACCAGTTCACGGCCGCCATTGCCGCCGCAATCTCGCAGCAGGGCGATGCAACCAACGAGATCAGCCTCAACGTCCAGCAGGCCGCGAGCTGCACCGACGACATGAGCACCAGCATCGGCGACGTAACGCAGGCTGCCGAGGAAACGAGCACGTCCGCGGCTGACGTCCTCACCGCCTCCCAGTCGGTGACGCAGCAGGCGCACGGCCTGCAGGCGACCATCGCGGACTTCCTGCGCAACGTCCGGGCCGCGTAAGCCTGCCAAACACTGGCCACGAGCCCGCACAAGTCCTTGTGCGGGTTCTTTTTTTGCCTCCTCCGCTGTCACTCTTCCATCTCTGACCAAGCACCCTTCCACGTAAGGCGGGTTGATCCCGTCGCGAAGCTGCGCTAAAAAGAACAAAACACGAACATTTGAGGTAAGCGATGCAGATGGTATCCCCGACGTTCGAGCCCTCCCCTGCGTTGTCTTCGGCAAGAAAACATCAGGACGCGCCGGCTCCGACGGATGTCACGGCGGAGGAAGTGCGCACCATGGTGCTTTACCTGCGCAAGGCACGGGACCGGGCCATCGACATCAGGGACAGGGCTCCGGGCGGCAGTTATCTGGAAGGTGTGCTGACCCGCACCATCGACGGCATCACGCTGGAGCTGTCCCAGCTCGACTACCTGCTCGCGCGCAAGCCGGTGGATACTGCGGCTGAGGTTTCCGCAAGGCGGCGGATGCGGCCCGCGATCTGACATTTGCGAACCATTGTCGTGAATGCTAGTGCCATGTCCGCATGTTTTACGATAATGGATTTTCAGCCATGAACAGCCACACCGGCTCCTGCCTATGCGGTGCCGTCGAGTTCAGGATCGACGGTGATTTCGAACACTTCTTCCTGTGTCATTGTTCCCATTGCCGGAAAGACACGGGCACAGCCCATGCCGCCAATCTTTTTTCGGCAACCGCGAAACTGGAGTGGGTCTCCGGCGGCGACCTGGTCAAGGTCTTTACCTTGCCTGGAAGCCGTCACGCCAAGGGGTTTTGCAGAAATTGCGGCTCGGCGCTCCCCAACCTTCAGATGGAGGGCAAGTTGCTGGTGGTTCCCGCTGGCAGCCTGAACACACCGGTCGAGATTAAGCCTGCTGCCCATATATTCACGGACAGCAGGGCCGACTGGGATGCAGAGCTGGAACACGTTCCATCATTTGACGGTCTGCCCGGATAATTTCCCGTCAGGCCGCCGCTTCGTCGCCGGGGGCCGTCTGCCATCCCAGATCCGTCAGCGTGACGATGCGATTGCCGCGCAGGTCCGTGGCGCAGACGAGAAAACCGCGTTCTTCCATATGGCTGAGCAGCCAGCGCGCCCGTCCGGGTGAGCGCGTGCCGTAGGCCGTGGCAATTTCGATGTTTCCCGGGCACGGTGCCTTCGCAAGCGCCGCCTTGGCCAGCAGCAGGTAGACGCCGCGCATGTCCTCGGGCAGCTCGGAGGCGATCAGTTCCGCCTGGGCCCAGGCTCCGTCGTCCATCTCGCCCTTTTCGACGCCCGCCCTGGCAACCGAGAGCTTTTCCCGGAAGGTCTGCAGGTCCGGAGCGCCTCCCGGCAGCTTGGAGATCCGGCAACGGACCTGGAAGTCCTGATAGAGCGTCGCGATCGGCTGGAAGGCGGCTTCCTCGTCTTCCAGGATGCCGGCGATGATCTCGGCGATCTTGTCCTCGCGCTCACCGAAATCAAGCAGGTTTTCAGCGACCGGCGTCTCGGCTTCGCTCGCCCGCTCCGCATTGGTGAGCTGGTCGAGAACCTCGCCGGTCGAGACGACCGGTTCAATGAAGCGCTGGCGCACCGGCTGCACTTCATCTGCGCCGGGCGTGAAAATGAGATCCTTGGCGTCTTCCTTGGGCTGTTCCGGCAGGGGCATCAGTTTCGGACTGCCGCCCCGGCCCATGGTTTCCACCGGCCCGATCTTGACCGGCACGGGACGCCGCGACATGGCTGGACCCAGAGCGATGAAATGGCCCCGGTCGAGGTTGCGGAAGCTTTCCGCCTGCCGGCGTTCCATGCCTAAAAGGTCGGCCGCCCGGGCCATATCGATGTCGAGGAAGGTCCGGCCCATGAGGAAGTTGGAGGCCTCGGCGGCAACGTTCTTGGCAAGCTTTGCAAGGCGCTGCGTGGCGATAATGCCGGCAAGCCCGCGCTTGCGGCCGCGGCACATGAGATTGGTCATGGCGCCGAGCGAGCGGCGGCGGGCCTCCTCGGTAACCTCGCCGGCGGCGGCCGGAGCAAAAAGCTGGGCTTCGTCGACGACTACCAGCATCGGGTACCACAGATCCCGGTCGGCATCGAAGAGGCCGTCGAGGAACGTGGCTGCGGCTTTCATCTGCCGGTCGGCGTCCAGCCCTTCCAGGTTCAGGATCACGGACACCCGGTGCTGGCGCACGCGGCCCGCAATCATCTGCAGGTCCTTTTCCGTGCCGACCGCATCCACCACCACGTGTCCGAACTTGTCGGCGAGCGATACGAAATCGCCTTCGGGATCGATGATGGCCTGCTGCACCCAGCTTGCGGACTGTTCCAGGAGCCGCCGCAGCAGATGCGATTTTCCGGAGCCGGAATTGCCCTGCACCAGAAGGCGCGTTGCCAGCAGTTCTTCCAGATCGAGCCCGGCCCGCTTGCCGCCCGTCATTTCACCGATATCGATTTGTACCGTCATGCGTCCACTTCAAGCACAGCTTCTGCCGCGTTGCGGATTCTCCGTCAGTTGATGCCAAGCAGTGCGGTAGTCAGCACGATTCCTTGCCAGTTGCAAAGCCGGGACCGCCTGAAACCGGGGTTTTCCCTGAATTCCACTGCACGCGCTTCGCTCATACGGGCGGTTCACGTTGATTTCAATTCCTGTTTCTTCAATTGTTGGATCGAACCACCATGTCTGACCAGACAGACTGGCGGCGAGAACGCGATCTCGTGAGGAGGGACCGGAATGAAAATTCACGCTGACCTGACAGAGCGTGCCGAGGTCGACAGCGCGACGCTCGAGTGGGTGCCCTCCCCGATGGCAGGCGTCGAGCGGCGCATGCTGGAACGGGACGGCGACGAGGTTGCGCGGGCGACCAGCCTTGTCCGCTATGCGCCGGGATCGGCCTTTTCCGCCCATGAGCACGACCTCGGTGAGGAATTTCTGGTGCTGGACGGGGTCTTTTCAGATGAAACGGGCGACTTCCCAAAAGGCATGTATGTGCGTAACCCGCCAGGCTCCCGGCACATTCCTTCCAGCGAACCGGGGGCGGTCATCCTGGTGAAGCTGCGTCAGATGCGGCCTGAGGACGATGCCTATGTGCGGGTGAACACGCTTGATCCGACCGGCTGGCAGGAGGGGCGCCCGGGAGAACACATCCTGCCCTTGTTCATCCGCCCGGACGAGGAAGTCGTCATGCTCGACTGGGAAAGAGGTGCGCAATTGGATGAGCAGGACTTTCCCGGCGGAGTGGAGTATTTCGTGATCGAAGGCAGTTTCGAGGACCAGTCCGGCCACTACGACCAGGGCACCTGGCTGCGCCTGCCGGCGGGCAGCCGTCAGACCATCCGCACCTCACAGGGCGCGCGCGTCTGGCGGAAATCCGGGCATCTGCCCGGCTGAACGCGGCGCCCCGAGGCATGAGCTTCGCGCCTTCGCAGGTGCCTACACTCATCCCCTCTCATCCTGAGGAGGGTCGACAGGTCTGACTTGAAGGAGGAGGAAGAGGTGGGGTCGGTGTCGGTCGCGTGCCGAATCCGGTCAGGCCGCTGCCGGTGACGCTTTCACCGCCTTGTCCAGAACCGATTTCACGATCAATTTGTGAAACGGCAGGATCAGCGCAAGATAGGCATGGCCGAAGACATTATGGCGCCTGCAGCAGGTGGCGGCATAGATCCGCTGCGCGTCCCGCAAGATCGTCAATCGGAAATCCTGGTGCCAGTCGTCTTCGCCAAGAATGATCTCGTCAGGTGCGACCTGATAAATCTTGAAGAAGCCGATCCGCTCTCCGACGCCGCGCCCGGCGACCGGCGTTGGCGCCTGTTCCATCGCCAGGGCTTTTCCGGACTTCATGCCGACGAACCGGGCAACTCTGTCGCGCAGGGCCATCAGGTTCCGCATCCAGGCGATATCCGCATTCAGGATGAGATCCGCAAGAACGCGCATGTCGGCGTTCTGAAGATCATGATGCTCTCCCAGGGAGACGGAATAACAATCCAGAAAATCGCCGGGAGCACGATAAGCGTAGAGCAGGCTCCTGTCGGGCAGCGTATCGGCTTCGCTCATGGCGGCTCCAGCGTATTGGTTGTTCCGGTTGAAGGAATACACCCATACCTTCCGAAATACGCCGTGCGGATTGCCGCAGTCTTCTTTGAAATTAGATTTTGAAATCAACTCCAACCGGCCCCTCCGTTCGTCCTTCCGGACGCAGCGGAGATCCGGGACCGGGGGGCCCTGGACAATGCCTCAAAAAAGAAACGAACCTGGACGCCTGCGCCTCTCCGATCCCGGCTCGCACTGCGCTTGGCCGGGATGGCTACGGAAAGGAACGATTTTGTCAGGGGCAAAGACGGCAGCTCTTTCGGGCTGCCGTCAAACCGCCCATTGGATAGGCCCTGCGATGCCCGGAAGCTAGGCCCACGCACCGGCAAAGGCGATTTCTGTGAGAGGCTTGCGCCCGCTTGGCGTTTCACGGACCTGCAGGACTTCCGGCAACCGGGCGGCATCGCCCTGCTTGCCGATGGCAATCGCGATTTCCGGCTTGTAGCGTTCCGGAACACCCAGTTTTTCATGGATGTCGTCCTTCAGGATGCCTGCCATCGCATGAGCGTGATAGCCAAGCACCGTCGCCTGCAGGGCGGCATGCGCCCAGGCGGATCCGGCATCGAAGGAGTGGGCGCCATTGGCCCTGTCCGGCTTGCCGTCCTGGCCTTCCACGATGGTATCGGTGAAGAGGTAGACAAGCGCGGAGGCGTTTTGCGCCCAGTCGCGGTTGAACGGATTGAGCAGGTCAACGAGGGTCTGCCAGCCGTCGTCAGCACGCCTTGCATATACAAAGCGCCATGGCTGGATATTGAAGGCGGACGGAGACCAGCGGGCGGCCTCCAGAATTGTCTTCAGGTCCGCTTCCGGCATTTCGGAGCCGTCAAAGGCGCGGGGCGACCAGCGGTTCACGAAAAAATCCTGGACCGGATGATCGGGTGTACGGGCAGTCATGTGTCGTTCTCCAGCTTCGATAAGAGCGGTGCCGCTCCGGTGCGCTGGAGATAGGGTGTTTTTATCTTTATATCAAGATACTTTTTCTCGAGATAAAATCAGATCTGTCCCGCTGCGCCCTTCTTCGGGGCCGGATCGCCCGGCAACCGCCGGCGCAATCAGGATCGCGAAAAGGACCATCGCTGCTGAAAAAACCTCACGAACTCCGACCGTTTCACCAAAAATCAGCCAGCCGACAAGGAACATGGTGGGGAGTTCGAAACTGCCCGCAGCGGCCGAGCGCACAGGCCCCACCTTCTGGCAGGCGATGGTGAACAGCAACTGCGGGATGAGCGCGGTCGTAAGACCCATCGCCACGATAAGTCCCAGCTGGTTCGCGGACGTCGGCAGTACCGACCCGTTGCCTTCCTGCAGCGCCATCGGCAGCAGTCCGGCGATTGAGCCCAGGAGGCCGCAGCATGTGCGCTCCAGCGCGTTGAGCCGGCCGGCAAGTCCGCTCAGGACCACCACCAGAAATCCGAAGGCAATCGGTGCCGGGATGGCCCAAAGCAGGGCGGAAAGCGCTTCCGGCGACAGGGACGAGGGATCCAGGAGAAGAGCGGCGGCGCTCAGAACCAGCCCGGCAGCGGCAAAGGACCGCCAGCTCAACGCTTGCCCCAGAAGCCCCCATGCAAACAGTGCCGCGAAAACGGGATAGGACATGTAGACCACGCCGGCGGCAGCAAGCGGTGCGCGGTTGATGGCTTGCAGGTACCCGATCACGCTGAGCCCGAGGACAGCCCCTGCCCCCGCGACGAGCAAAGCGCTGCCCCGCTTTTCCTTCTCAAGCG
The DNA here is from genome assembly GCF_050301095.1 of Roseibium sp. Taxonomy (GTDB): domain Bacteria; phylum Pseudomonadota; class Alphaproteobacteria; order Rhizobiales; family Stappiaceae; genus Roseibium. The sequence continues at coordinate 13,763 of NZ_JBNKYW010000217.1, read as the reverse complement.
GCAGGAAGGGCAGGAGAAACAGCGCGGAAAAGCCAAACCGGTACAGCGCCACGGTGGCAGGTCCCGCGCCAAGTGCCTGCAGTTCCCTGACGAAGACGGGAACCAGCCCGAAACAGGCAGCGGAAGCGACGATGACGAGGGTCGCGGTTCTGGTGGTGAGGGTCATTCTGGGGAGCGTCTTGAACATCATGACTTGTCGATAGCGCGTCCGGTGATATAAATGAAATTCTTAGTTTTCATCTCATTCATGAAATCAATTCACGCACATGATCCCGCGCCTGGCCATGCATCACCTGACCCTACTGTCCGCGCTCGCCGAGACGGGCAGCATGACGGTGTCCGCCGCCCGCCTCGGCGTCACCCAGTCGGCAGCTTCGCACCGCTTGCGGGAAGCGGAGCGGCGGATCGGTGTGCCGTTGGTCCAGCGTGTCGAGGCGGGCTTTGAACTGACACCGGCGGGCGAACGGCTGCGGCATCTGGGCGACAGCTTCCTGGCGGAGCTGTTCCACCTGGAACAGGAGCTGGAGGAAACGGCCCGGCAGTCCAAGAAGCTTGTGCGCCTCGGCCAGGCAACCTACAGCCGTTATCACTGGTTCCCCGCGTTCCTCGATTTCCTGGAAACAGCCGATCCCGGTCTTTCCGTCGATCTTTCAGGACGGGCCACGGCCCATCCGCTGGCATCGCTGCTCGACGGATCGGTCGACGTTTCCCTGATTTTCGGACGGGAACCCGTTTCGGCGCGCTTCAAGGCCACCCGGCTCGGCACGGATCCGATCGTGGCGGCCCTTTCAAAGAACCATCCCCTCGCCGGAGAGCCGGTCGTCAACAGCCTGAACATGGGGGACGAGCGCTTCTTCATCTATCCCCTGACCGCCGAACCCGGTTTCGACTGGACCACCCTGCTCGGCACGCCTTCCAAGCCGTTCCGGCGGCTCACGTCCATGCCGACACCGGAAGCGGTAATCGACCTGATCCGGGCCAACTTCGGCGTCGCCATCTTCAGCAAGTGGGCCATCGAGCCCGAACTGGCCGACGGCACGCTCATTTGTCGCCCGATCAGCGAAGAAGGCGAGACCATGGACTGGTGGTGCGTGCGGCGGGCGTCCGATCCCCCGGACAGCCCTTCAGAACGGCTGGCACGCGCGTTCGAAGCCTGGAGCCTTCAGACCGACCGTGCACTGGCAACCCTGGCTTTCGGAACGCGAACGTCCGGGGCATGAAATATTTTACCGGACCGGTATCAGGCGTCAGGCGTCAGGCGTCAGGCGTCAGGAAAAATCTCCCTTGAACTGATCCCTGAGCACGTTCTTCTGGATCTTGCCCATGGTGTTGCGCGGCAGAGCCTCCAGCACGTGAACCTTCTTGGGCTGCTTGAACTTCGCCAGCCTGTCCCTGATCGGCGCCAGAACGGTGTCCTCGTCCAGCACGGAGTCGGGCTTGGCGGCCAGCACGGCCACGACCGCTTCACCAAAGTCGGGATGCGGGACGCCGATGACGGCGCTTTCCGCAACACCCGGCAATTCGTCCAGAAGCGCCTCGACCTCGGCCGGATAGACGTTGAAGCCTCCGGAGATGATCAGGTCCTTGGAGCGGCCGACAATGGAGACATAACCGTCCTCATCGATCCGGCCCATGTCGCCAGTAATGAAATAGCCGTCGACGCGGAACTCCTGGGACGTCTTTTCCGGCATGCGCCAGTATCCCTGAAAGACATTCGGGCCCTTGATCTCGATGATACCGACTTCGCCCGGGGACACTTCCCGCCCCGTTTTCGGATCGGCGATGCGCAGGCCGACGCCTGGCAAGGGAAAGCCGACGGTGCCGGGACGCCGGTCACCGTCGTAGGGGTTTGAGGTGTTCATGTTTGTTTCGGTCATGCCGTAGCGTTCCAGGATGGCATGGCCCGTGCGGTCAAGGAACGCCCTGTGCACTTCCGCGGAAAGCGGCGCTGAGCCGGAGATGAACAGGCGGAAGTGCCCGACGAGGTCCTTCGTGAAGGCCTCCGAAGCGAGCAGTCGCGTGTAGAAGGTCGGAACGCCCATCATCGCCGTCGCACGCGGTAACAGGGCGAGCACCTGATCCAGGTCGAATTTAGGCAGGAACAGCATGGAGCCCCCCGCCATCATCAGACAGTTGGTGGCAACGAAGAGGCCGTGGGTGTGAAAGATCGGCAAGGCATGCAGAAGAACGTCGTCCTCGGTGAAACGCCAGACTTTCACCATGGTCTGTGAATTGGAGGCCAGATTGCCATGGCTGAGCATCGCTCCCTTGGACCGCCCGGTCGTGCCGGAGGTGTAAAGGATGGCGGCAAGATCTTCGTCCTCCCGTGCCACGGTCGTGAAATCTTCCGGCATGGTGTCCGCCAGATCCCGCAACGTGCCCTCCCCCCTGGCGTTCAGGGTCTGAAGGCGGGCGCCCTCCTTTTGCGCCGTTCCCGCCAGCGCATCCGCCTTTTGCGGGTCGCAGACGAAAACAGCCGGCTCCGCATCCCCGACGAAATAGGCGACCTCGGCGGGCGTATAGGCAGTGTTCAGCGGCAGGAACACGGCACCGGCCCGGATCGTGCCGAGGTAAACCATCAGCGCATCCGGGGTCTTTTCAACCTGTACCGCCACCCGGTCGCCGGGCTTGACGCCGAGTTTCTGCAAGGCCCCGGCATATTGCGCAGACCGGGCGAGCACGTCCCGATAGGTCAGCTTGCTCCCTTCCGGCGTTTCCAGAAACACCTTGCCCGGTTCCGGAATAAAAGCGGTCAATGCGTCGAAGAGATGGTTGCTCATCAAGGAAATCCGGTCTGGTGGGCGAATACAGGGTATGATTTCAAAACTGGGAAGTCTTTTAAAGCAAGTCTTCGCAGCAAGGGCAAGGGAAGGACAAATACAGATGCCAGCAGCAAAGAAACGGTGTCAGGTCTTCGCAATAGACTGACCTGAAGGATCGGGATGACGGTCCTTCCCGCTGCCTTTTTTTCAGGAAAGCTCCTGTTCAGGTTTCTGACGTATTTTTGAGTTGGAACGGAAAACCTACCGGGGCAGGTTTGTACCCATGCAAAAGGTCAGAACGCTCACGCTGGCGGAATTCATCGCAGACGGCGCCATCCATGTCATCGGCATCTGCCTCGGGATGACCGCAACCATCGTGCTGGCGGTTACCCTCTGGAATGCCGGCGATCCGGCGCGCCAGGTCTCCGTTATGATCTACGCAGCCTGTCTGATGGCGATGCTGATCTGCTCCGCGCTCTACAACATGTTTGCCAGAGATCACAAATCGGGGCTGCTGCGCCGGCTGGATCACGCCGCCATCTTCCTGATGATCGCCGGAACCTATACGCCGCTTGCCGCCATGATCATCGGCGGCTGGACCGGCGGCATCCTGCTCGCCGTCGTTTGGACAGGCGCCCTGACCGGCGCGATCGTCAAGCTGGCGCATCTGACCGGCCTTGACCGGGTGACGGTCCCGATCTGCCTCGGCCTCGGCTGGATCGTGGTCTTCGCGGCCGATCCCCTTTTGGAAAAGGCATCTGCCTTCGGGTTCGCCATGATCCTGGCCGGCGGCCTGCTCTATACCATCGGCACCGTGTTCTACGCCTGGAAACGCCTGCCGTTCCAGAATGCCATCTGGCATGCCTTCGTGCTGGCCGCGGCGATCTGCCATTTCGGCGCGGTCTTTCACGACGTGGCGCTGGCCCGGAGTTTCTAGCGACTGGACCGCAGACCGCCGCACGAGCGACTTGCCGCCTCCCGTGTGTTTTTGCGATTGCCGCCGGGGCCTCTCAGGCCTCCGCTTCCGGATCCTTGCTCAGAACGATCACCTTGGTTCTGAGCGGCACGCGGTTGAACAGGTCGATGACGTCCTGCTGCCACATGCGGATGCATCCCGAAGACGCATTCGTGCCGATGGAGCTCGGCTTGTTGGTGCCATGGATACGGTAAAGCGTGTCCGTGGCTCCCTGCCACAGGTCCATGGCGCGCGCGCCAAGCGGGTTCTTCAGTCCCGCCGGATAGCCCTTTTCCCAATAACGGGCCAGGGACGGCTTGCGGGCGATCATCTCCTGCGGAGGCCGCCAGATCGGATGCTCGCGCTTGACGCGGATCAGCGCTTCGCCAGACCAGGCGAACCCGGCCTTGCCGACGCCGATGCCGTAGCGCAGCGCCTTCCTGTTGCCGAGCGTCCAGTAGAGAAACTTGTTGTAGGGATCGACGATGACGGTGCCCGGCCGCTGACGCGTTTTGTAGTCGACCACCTGGCGCCAGTATTTTCGGTCGAAGGCCTTGTAGTTGATGGCCGGCCACGTGTAGTCGCCATCCGGCAATGCCGCATAGGCGGTGGCGTAGTCGAACTCCTCGTCGGGCAGGTCTGCCTGGTCCGGCAGTCCGACGAGGCCGGCGGACTGGCAGCCGGCCAGGGAAGCCGCACCCAGCATCAGGCCACCGGTCAGAAACAAACGGCGATCGAACTTCAATTCCTCCCGGAAAGGAGCCTGTTCGTTCTGCGAAGAAAGGCGCTTCATGGATCCTCCTGAATAACAGGATCTTTCTGAGACAGCTTTTCAACAGTTGCAAGTCCCATTCGGCGAATGTGTCTTACAATCTTCCGTCAAATTCTTAAGTTAGGTCGCGACCCCACCTGAGACGGCATCTTCGTTCAAGGACTTCCCGTGCAAAACGCCCCTGTAAAATCCCCCTTCCCCGTCTTCGACGGTCACAACGACACGCTTCTGAAACTTGAAATCGACAGGATCAAGGGCAGCGAGCGCAGCTTTTTCGAACGCTCCACGACCGGGCATATCGATATGGTCAGGGCAAAGGAAGGTGGCTTTGCCGGTGGCCTGTTTGCCATGTTCGTGCCGTCAAATCCCGACCAGGACTTCACCAAGGCCTTTAATCCGAACGACCCGGTGAATTTCCAGCCCGTGCCGCAGAAACAGGCATTCGACTTCACCATGAGGCTGGTCGAACGCGCCGAACGGCTGGAAGCGGAGTCCGAAGGCAGCGTCGTCATCTGCCACACACCGGAAGAGAACCAGGCGGCCATCGACGCGGACAAGCTTGCCGTCAGCCTTCACATCGAAGGCGCGGAAGCGATCGACACGCAGTTCTATGCCCTGGAAGAGTTTTACAAGCGCGGCCTGCGCTCTCTCGGCCTTGTCTGGAGCCGGGAAAACGCCTTCGGCTTCGGCGTGCCGATGAGCCACCCCGCCTCTCCCGATGTCGGCCCCGGTCTGACCGGCGCCGGCCGGGATCTGGTCAGGGCCTGCAACCAGCTTGGCATCCTGCTCGACGTGTCCCACCTGAACGAAAAAGGCTTCTGGGACCTTGCCCGGATCACCGACCGGCCAATCGTCGCCAGCCACTCGAACGTCCATTCCATCTGCGCGAACAGCCGAAACCTGACAGACAAGCAACTCGACGCGATCAAGGAGAGCGGCGGTCTCGTCGGCATCAATTTCCATGTCTCTTTCCTTCGGCCCGACGGATCCCACGCTCAGGACACGGCGCTTGATGTCATCGCGGATCATGCGGCCTACCTGCTGGACCGTCTCGGTGAGGACCGCGTCGCGCTCGGTTCGGATTTCGATGGTTGCGCGGTGCCGAAAGACCTCGGCGATGTCACCGGGCTCGGACGCCTGATGGAAACACTCGACGCAAGGGGCTTCTCCGCCGAGGTCATCGAAAAGATCGCTTCCAAGAACTGGATATCCGCGCTTCGCGAATCAGCTGCCTGACCCTTGCAGTGCCACGCTGGCTGAATTTGCCGGTTTGACGCGCCCCGTCCTTTCGCCGGCCGCGCGGGCTCGCGAAATTGTTACTGAATTGATATATAACTCGATTGCAAGGGAAATCGTTCGCTGCAACTATGCTTGATTGTTAATTCTTTCAGCCGCTTAACTACCAATGCGGCACAGTAATCAATTGCGTAATGCATACAACGTCTATAAATGACGTAGAGACGCATACAAGTACCAATGCCGGGTACTGGCAGCTGACGATTTGGCACCCCCCATCAACCGCACTCCGCGGCAGCAGATAATTGGATGGCAAACTCCATATTCAGCCCAAGCCCTTGACCCGGCAGCAACCTTGTCAGGTGTTGACATTAATACTCGATGCCATGAGGGGGGCAACGACGTGAATGTACACCCTACCGCGAACACCGTTTCGCAGGTGAAAACGGCTGAAGGCCAAAGGCGGCCACGCAAGTCCGAAGCTGTCTATCAGGATCTGAAACGGATGATCCTGACGGGACAGTTGACGTCGGACAGCCCGATCACCGAACAGGCACTCGCGCAAGACTATGGCTGCTCCCAGGGCACGATCCGCGAAGCCTTGATGCTTCTGCAGGAGTACGGGCTGGTCGTCCGCCAGGGCTACCAGGGAACTTTTGTCACCGATCCGACCCCGCTGGAAGCACAGCTCATGCTGAAGCTGCGCGTCGACATCGAGACGACAGGCATTGTTGAAACGGTCAAGCACGTAACACCGAAGGATCTTGAGGAGCTTCGCGATCTTGATCTCCAATTTGAAGGCTATCGGGCCAAACGTGACGTCTTTGGCTGCGCGGAAACCGACCGGGCGTTGCATCTGAGGCTTTTCCAGGTGGCCCGAATGCCGGCACTGGAACCAATTCTGCTGCGCACTTCCATGATGCTGCAAAGGGTCATGATGCCTGGCCCCCGCTCCGAAAGCGCCTGGACCAAGCCCAATGTGACGCATCACAGCGAGATTTTCGACGCCCTTGAAGCCGGCGACGAGGCCCTTGCCGTGAGCACATTGAAGGCGCACATCCTGTCGAGCGCCATCCTGCTTGCTCCGCAATTCTACGGCACAGATCTGCGCCGCTTGCAACAGGAGTTCAACCTGCCCCCCGTTCAGGTGGTCAACGCGGCCGGGCGCTGACGTTTCCTTTCTTTGCCCTCAAACGGCTTGAGCCCCTGCCGACTTTCGACAGCAGGGGCCCAAAGGATCTTCCGCAATGGTCCGGCCAGTTCGGTGCCGGCCCTACGGGGCCGGCGGGCCATCTTCAGGCGGTTTCCATCATGTGTTGCTGCGTCAGCATCGCCGCGCCGATCAGCTCCTTCGTATAGTCGCACTTCGGCGCCTCGAAAATCGCGTCGGCGGTTCCCGCCTCCACGACCTTGCCACGCTGCATGACCATCACCGTGTCGGACAGAGCCCTTACAACGGCCAGATCGTGACTGATGAAGAGATAGGTCAGATCGTGCGCCTTCTGCAGATCCCTGAGCAGTTCGACAACCTGTTTCTGGATCGTGCGGTCCAGCGCGGACGTCGGCTCGTCCAGCACCACCAGCTCCGGTTTCAGCACCATGGTGCGCGCGATCGCGATGCGCTGGCGCTGGCCGCCGGAAAACTCGTGCGGGTAGCGGTTGCGCATGATGGGATCAAGAGACACTTCCTCAAGCGCCTGACAGGCCCGTTTGTCCCTGTCCCGGGCATTGAGGGAGGGTTCGTGTACCAGCAGCCCTTCGGAAATGATCTGGCCGACGGTCATGCGAGGGCTCAGGGATCCGAACGGGTCCTGGAAGATGAGCTGCATGTCCTTGCGCAGGGCGCGCATCGCCGCACGGTCCTTGCCCGAAATCTGCTGCCCCTGGAAGACGACCCGTCCGGTGGCGGGCAGCAGGTTCAGAACCGCCCGGCCGAGCGTCGACTTGCCCGAACCGCTTTCGCCGACGATGCCGAGGGTCTGGCCCTTGCGCAGGGAGAAGCTGATATCGTCCACGGCCCGGAGGATATGCTTGGGCTGCAGGAAACCGGTTTCAAGGTGAAATTCCACCGCAACCTTCTGGGCTTCCAGCAGCACCGGTGCGCTTTCAGGAACCGGCGGTTTGTGACCGACCGGCTCCGCATCCAGCAGCATTCTGGTGTAGGGATGTGCCGGCTGGGTGAAGATCTTGCCGGTCTCGCCGCTTTCCACCACTTCACCGGTCTTCATCACATAGACCCGGTCGGCGATGCGGCGCACGATGCCGAGATCGTGGGTGATGAAGATCACCGCCATGCCGATCCGCTTCTGAAGGTCCGCCAGCAGGTCCAGGATCTGCGCCTGGGTGGTCACGTCCAGCGCCGTGGTCGGTTCGTCCGCGATCAGCACGTCCGGATCATTGGCAAGCGCCATGGCGATCATGACACGCTGACGCTGCCCGCCGGAGAGTTCATACGGATAGGATTTGATCTTGCGCTCGGGCTCGGGAATGTTCACGAGCTTCAGGAGATCGAGCGCCTTGGCGCGCGCCGCCTTCCAGGATAGCCCGCCATGAACGACCATCGGTTCGGCAAGCTGGCGCCCCATCGTGTAAAGCGGGTCGAGCGAGGTCATCGGTTCCTGGAAGATCATGGTGATCTTCTTGCCGCGGACCTCGTTCAGCTTCCGGACCGACAGGCCGAGAATATTGCGGTTCTCGTAGGTCACCTCGCCGCGGGTGCGTCCGTTGGAGGCAAGCAGCCCCATGGCCGCCATCATGGTCTGGCTCTTGCCGGACCCGCTTTCACCGACGATCGCGACGGTTTCCCCGGCGTTGACGTGAATGTCGACGCCCTTGACCGCATTGACCGTTCCGGTTGCGGTCTCGAAGTCGACGACCAGATCCTTGATGGAGAGGACCGCCTTGTTGGTTTTTGTCATCTTGTTCCCCTCCTTACCGGTCTTTCGGGTCCAGCGCATCGCGCAGACCGTCGCCGATAAAGTTCAGCGCAAACAGCGTCGATGTCAGGAAAATGGACGGGAAGATGAGCATCCAGGCGGCGCCCTGCAGATTACGGGCGCCTTCGGAAATCAGAACGCCCCAACTGGTCATCGGCTCCTGGATGCCGAGCCCCAGGAAGGACAGGAAGCTTTCCAGAAGGATCACCTTGGGCACCAGCAGGGTCATGTAGACCACTACCGGTCCGAGCGTGTTGGGAATGACGTGCCGGCGGACGATGCCCCGGTCCGAAACGCCCATGGCTTCGGCAGCCTGCACATACTCCTGGCGCTTGATGGAGAGCGTCTGCCCCCGCACGATACGCGCCATGTCGAGCCATTCCACGGCGCCGACGGCAATGAACATCAGGATGAAGTTCCTGCCGAAGAACACCACCAGCATGATGACGAAGAAGATGAAGGGCAGCGAATAGAGAATGTCGACCACCCGCATCATCATCTGGTCGATCCGCCCCCCGAGATATCCGGAGGTGGCCCCGTACAGCACGCCGATAGAGATCGCGACGAATGTGGCCAGCAACCCGATGGTGAGCGACACGCGGCCCGCGATGAAGGTCCGGGTCATCATGTCCCGGCCATTGGCGTCGGTGCCGAAATAGAAGTGCATGTAATTGACATCGGCCTTGAGGGTGGCAGACTTCTTGTCCTCCGAAAAGTCGATCAATTCGGCGTTCCTGAACAGGTCGCTGCGGTCGATATAGCGCACGGAGCGCGGGTCGATTTCCCGGCGCGAGCTGATCCTGGCGACCACCGTGTCGCCCTCCCGCTCATAGCTGTCGACGCTCACCCTTGCCCGTTTGGCGGCCGACATGAAGGCCGGTTCCACCTGTTCGGCACGCGGATAGGCCTCAAGGCTCGCCGGGACCTTGACGTAGTCGCGGTAGACGGTGTCGTAGTGGTGGGACGACAGGATTGGCCCGAAGATGGAAATCAGGGCGATTACCACAAGCACGATCATGCTGGCGACGGCGGCCCGGTTTGCGAGGAGCCTGTCGCGGGCATCGTCCCAGAGGGAACGCCCCTTCGCGGCAGGTTCGTTATGCGTCAGTGTAACGGTCACGGATCAGGCTCCCCTCAATCGTAGCGCACGCGCGGATCGAGCAGCGCATACAGCAGATCCACGATGAGGTTGAACAGAATGACAAAACAGGCGACGACCACGACGGTTCCCATTACCAGGGTGTAGTCGCGGTTGAGGGCGCCCTGCACGAAATAGCGGCCGATGCCCGGAATGCCGAAAATGGTTTCGATCACCACCGAGCCGGTCAGGAGCGCGGCAGCGGCCGGCCCGAGATAGGAGACCACCGGCAGGATCGCGCCGCGCAATGCGTGCACGACCACGATCATGTAGCTGGTCAGCCCGTAGGCTCTCGCGGTGCGTACGTGATTGGAGCGCATGGCCTCGATCATCGAGCCGCGCGTCAGACGCGCCACCACTGCCACCTGCGGCAGGGCCAGCGTAACCACCGGCAGGATGACGTTGACGAAGGCGCCGCCGTTCCAGCCGCCGACCGGCAGCCAGCCCAGCCAGACACCCAGGAGCAGGGTCAGGATGGGAGCGACCACGAAGTTCGGAATGGTGACGCCCAGAGTGGCGGCGGCCATGACGGTGTAATCCGTGGTCTTGTTCTGGCGCAGCGCCGCGATGACGCCGAGCGTTCCGCCGACGACCAGCGCCAGGCACAGGGCGGACAGACCGAGCTGGATCGAGATCGGCAGGCTCTGTGCGAACAATTCGTTGATGGAGAAGTCCCGGAAATAGAAACTCGGACCGAAATCCAGGCGAGCCACGCTCTGCAGATAGAGCAGATACTGGTTCCAGAGCGGCTCGTTGAGGTGATAGATCTTGTTCAGGTTCTCCATCACCTTGGCCTCCAGCGGGCGTTCCAGGTCGAACGGTCCACCAGGCGCGATGCGGATCAGGAAGAAGGAAATTGTAACAATCAGAAAGAGAGTCGGGATTGCACCGAGCAATCGACCGAGCACGTAGCGGTGCATAGGCTTGGTCCCTATCGCTTGCCGGCGGTCTTGAAGTCGACTTGATCGATGCCGCCATGCAAGAACCGGCAGGGAAGCCCTGCCGGTCTCGTTGTTGTCAGGTTATTCGGAGATGCTCATCCAGCGGCTCGGATGGATGTTGAGGAGGTTGTCCTCAAACCCGGCGACCTTGTCGGAAACAAGGTTCATGGAGCCGTAGTACATCATCGGAATGAACGGCAGGTCCCGCATGAAGAGCACTTCGGCCTTCTTCAGGATTTCCGCGCGCTTTTCCAGATCGACCGTCACGGCAGCTTCGTCCATGAGGGCATCGTATTCCGGATTGTTGTAACGCGCATAGTTGAAGCCGTCATTGTCGCTCTCGACCATGAACAGGAAGTTCTGCGGGTCGGAATAGTCGCCGATCCAGCCGGCACGGGCGATGTCGAAGTCCTGACGATCGCGAAGCATCGCATAATGCGTCTTCGTGTCGGTGTTGATCAGGGAGATTTCGACACCGAGCGGCTTCCACATGTCGGCAATCGCGACAGCCGTGTTCTTGTGGTTTTCGGAGGTGTTGTAATTGATGGTCAGCTTGACCGGATTGTCAGGACCGTAACCCGCTTTCTTGAGCAGCTCGGCGGCTTTTTCCTCGCGGTCGATCTGGGACATGTCCTTGTAGTCGGCGAAAGCCGGCTCGCCGTAGTTGCCGATGCCCGGCGGAACGAAGGAGTAGCCGGCAACCATGGTGGAGCCCCAGATCTCGTCGGCCAGGAACTCGCGGTCGATCGCCATGGACAGGGCCTGGCGGACGTCCGGGTTGTTCAGCACTTCATCTTCGTGGTTCAGCGCGTAGTAGTAGGTGCCGAGGTAGGGAGCCACATGGAACTGGTCACCAAGGTTTTCGCGCATGAAAGCGACCTGTTCGGTCGGCGCGTCGTTGTTGGTGTGCAGTTCACCGGCCTGGAACCGGCGGAGCGCGGCGCCGCGGTCTTCCGTCGGATAGAAGAAGACGGTGTCGATATTGACGTTGTCGGCGTCATGGAAATGCGGGTTCTTGACCGCTTTCACATGAGCGTTCGGAATGAATTCGGCCAGGGTATAGACGCCGTTGGTGACGATGTTCTCCGCCTTCACGAAGTCGGAGCCGTGTTTATCGACGGACGCCGGATGCACCGGCAAGCCGGTCTGGTGCGCCAGAAGGTCGATGAAATAGGGTGTCGGAGCTTCCAGGCTGATTTCGAGCGTAAGGTCGTCCACCGCCTTCACACCCAGTTCTTCCGGCTTCTTTTCGCCCTTGTTGACGGCTTCCGCGTTCTGGATCGGATAGAGAACGTTGGCGTATTTGGCACCCGTTTCCGGGGTCATGATACGGCGCAGCGAATAGACGAAGTCGCCGGCAACGACCGGATCGCCGTTGGACCACTTGGCGTTATCGCGCAGCGAGAAGGTGTAGGTCTTGCCGTCGTCGGAGACCGTCCACTCCTTGGCAACGCCCGGAATGATCTGGCCGGCGGCGCTGTAGGCAACCAGGCCTTCATAGAGGTCGCGCAGAATGTGCGCCTCATAGGTTGTGGAGGTCTTGTGCTGGTCCAGGGTTTCCGGGTCGGCGGTGTTGCCGCGGTGGTAGACCGTTTCGGCCGTCGCGGCCAGAGATGTAGCAGCCATCAAAGCAGCCGCAAGCGCTGTCACGCGCATGGACTTGAACATATCGTTCTCTCCCCTTCGTGAGTTATAGTTGCAAAAGAAACGATGGGCACAAGATTCCACGCTCCTTCCGTTCAATCAAGCATCCCCCAACGGCATATTCCAAGCCAAGTTGCAAATAGGCGATGTTTTTGCCGATTTGATGAATTGAACGGAATTATTTTCCCGATTTTTACTATCCGGTCAAACAAACCTTTGTCCGGATGGGAAATTAAATTTCAAAGCTAGCGGCAAAATCGATATTTTCCGCTGTAAGCCAGATACATCCCCGTGTTCGGATTGAAAGATCTGAATTTCCGCGAACAATAGGCCACCCATTGCCGTGTGAAAGGGGCCAGTCCCGTCTTGGTATAGGGAACACGCTGCGGTTGTCCGTAGTAGCGGCGCGGGGCGACATAGGGGCGCGGAGCCACATAGACGCGGGACCTGTACGGGTAAGCGCGCATGTCGTAGGGATGATAATAATAGGGAGCGCCGTAAGGCCGGTAAGGCGGGCCGGAAAAGCCGTATGGACCGTAGATGCCGACCGGTCCGCCGTAGAAGAAGCCGCCCCGGTAACCGCGATATCCCCCGGTGCCGAAGGAAAAACCGATTCCGCTGCCGCCGATCCAGATACCGTCCGCCCGCGCTTGCTCAGGCTTGCCGAATGCACTCAAACCGAAGACCGATACCGCCAGCACTATCGCTGCGGCACATGTCCTGAGCGCTTTCCCGCCGCGCGCCGGACCGTTCAAGTTCCGGCCAATCCAGGTGTTCCAATGTGGCATGTGCAACCTCCTCGCGGCTCGCTCAGCCGCATTTCAGGTGATCCGCCCCTGTCCACGCCCGAAGATCTTAACCGATCTTTAACGGAAAATCTCGGCAGGCCTTATCAAAAATGCACGCCTGCCCGCGTTCCTTGCTTGCGCGGGTCCGGTCCGGTCAGTAAACCGGGCGCCGATCCGTGAAACCGACAGCAGCATACAAAGACCCCCATGGCCCCGCCCCTTCTGATCCTTCGTGACATTCACCTGACCTTCGGCGGCACCCCGCTTCTGACCGGCGCGGAGCTTTCCGTTTCCGAGGGCGACCGCATCTGTCTTGTCGGACGGAACGGATCGGGCAAGTCCACACTCCTGAAAATTGCTGCAGGCATGGTCGAAATGGACCATGGCGAACGGTTCTTCCAGCCCGGCCGCACCGTGCGCTATCTGCCGCAGGATCCCGATCTTTCCGCCTATGCCTCGACACTCGATTACGTCAACGAAGGTCTGACGGAAGGCGACGACCCCTATCGCGGCGCCTATCTTCTGGAAGTTCTGGGGCTCACCGGCAAGGAAGACACGAAGTCGCTGTCCGGCGGCGAGGCCCGCCGCGCG
>NZ_JBNKYW010000216.1:0-4331 GCF_050301095.1 Roseibium sp. | reverse complement strand
GACATCGACACCGGCAAAGATCTTGGCGCTTTCGGAGATCCCCGGCAGGCGCAGCTGCAGCGCTTCGGGCGGCAGGTGGTTGAGGTGCAGGTGAATGTGATCGCCGTCTTTACCTACGCCGCGACCTTCGCGCACTTCCATGGTCATCGAGCGGCTGACATAGTCCCGCGGCGCAAGGTCCTTGTACTGCGGCGCATAGCGCTCCATGAAGCGTTCGCCTTCGGAGTTGGTGAGATACCCCCCTTCCCCGCGTGCGCCCTCGGTAATCAGGCAGCCCGAACCGTAGATACCGGTGGGGTGGAATTGGACAAACTCCATATCCTGCAGCGCCAGGCCAGCCCGCGCGACCATGCCGCCCCCGTCGCCGGTGCAGGTATGAGCCGAGGTCGCGCTGAAATAGGCACGGCCATAACCACCGGTGGCCAGCACAACCATCTTGGCGTTGAAGACATGCATGGTGCCGTCGTCAAGCTTCCAGCAAACCACACCCTGACAAACGCCATCGTCCGACATGATCAGGTCGATGGCGAAATACTCGACATAGAACTCGGCATTGTTCTTGAGCGACTGGCCGTAGAGCGTGTGCAGGATGGCGTGGCCGGTGCGGTCGGCTGCCGCACAGGTGCGCTGCACCGGAGGGCCTTCGCCGTAGTTCTGCATGTGGCCGCCGAAGGGGCGCTGGTAGATCTTGCCTTCCTCGTTTCGCGAAAAGGGCACGCCGTAATGCTCCAGCTCGTATACGGCCTTCGGCGCCTCGCGGGCCAGATATTCCATGGCATCGGTGTCGCCGAGCCAGTCGGAGCCCTTGACGGTGTCGTACATGTGCCACTGCCAGCTGTCCGGTGTCATGTTGACGAGGGACGCGGCAATGCCGCCCTGGGCGGCCACCGTGTGCGAGCGGGTCGGGAACACCTTGGAAATGCAGGCGGTCCGGAGGCCCTGCTCGGCCATGCCGAGCGTTGCACGCAGGCCGGCACCACCCGCGCCGACCACGACCACGTCGTAGGTGTGGTCGACAAATTCATACGTCTTGGCCATTCGGGTCAGCCTCCAAAGCCAATCTTGAGAACTGCGAAGATGCAGCCGAAACCAATGAAGACACAGAAGAAGGTGTTCATCATCAACGTGATGAACTTGAGGCCTTCGCCGTGCACATAGTCCTCGATGATCACCTGCATGCCGAGCTTCATGTGATAGACGCCGGAGAGGATCACGAGGAGCAGAATGATGGAAACGAGCGGGTTCTTCAGGGTCTCGATCAACTCGGCATGGGAAGAGCCCTGCATGGCGATGACCAGGATCACGAAGAACGAAATCAGGAAGACGTTGGCAACGGCGGTAACGCGCTGTTTCCAGAAATGGTCGGTGCCTTCCTTGGCCGAGCCGAGGCCACGAACCTTGTTGAGCGGGGTGCGCATATCAGTCATGTCGCTCTCCTTCAGCGAACCGCGTAACCGATGATCCAGAGGATCAGGGTCAGGGCAACGGAACCGATGATGGTGGCCCGGGCGAGCCATTCGCGGGCTTCCTTGCCGAAGCCGGCGCCCATGTCCCAGATGAAGTGGCGCAGGCCGCCCAGCATGTGGTGCACGAGGGCCCAGGTGAAGCCGAACAGGATCAGCCGGCCGATGAAGGAGCCGTAGATGCCGTTGACAAAATCGAAATAGGTGGGGCCCGCGGCGGCGGCAATCAGCCACCAGGCCAGAAGGATGGTGCCGAAATAAAGCGCCGCGCCAGTGATGCGGTGCAGGATCGACATGACCATCGTCAGAATGGGTTTGTAAATCTGAAGATGGGGCGATAGCGGGCGATTGCCGCGCAGATCGGCGTTCGACATGGAATTCCTCTCCCGTACGACGCTACCTTACGTTTACGCAAACGTAATCAAATCAAAGCGTTGTCTCATGCGTTCTAGCGCTAACACTTCGAAACGTCAAAATATCCTATAGGCCAATTCGCCTGCAAACCACTTCTATATCGTTTTAAATGCCGCAATGCGGAAAACTCACCTATAGGTCACCCTGCCCGCCGTCACGGGAAACGCCGAAAACGGACCATCCCGTTCTACGTGCAAAAGTCTCCATCGCCTCGGTGCCGAGCTTGGAATTGCCGTAGCGGTTGAGACCGGGCGACCAGACGGCAATCGATGCGCGTCCGGGCGAGATCACCAGGATCCCGCCGCCGACGCCGCTCTTGCCCGGCATGCCGACCCGGAAGGCAAAGTCGCCGGAGCCGTCATAATGGCCGCAAGTCATCATCAGCGCATTGATCCGGCGCCGGCGCTCGATGGAAACCAACGCGGGCATCTGCGGCGAATCCACCAGAAACCGTCCGGCCATGGCCAGCTGCCGGCAAGTCATTTCAACCGCGCATTGATGACAATAGGTGCCAAGCACCTTGTCGACCGAGGCCTGCAGGTTGCCGCAGGAGGCGAGGTAATGCGCCAGCGAGAAGTTGCGGTGTCCGGTGGCGATTTCCGACTGTGCCACCTTTTCGTTGATGTGAATGCTGTCGTCGTCGGCGGCTGCGCGCACGAAACGCACCAGCTCTCCCAACGCCTCCTTCGGCGGCGAGCCGGAAAGATAGGTGTCGGTGGTGACAAGGGCCCCGGCATTGATGAAGGGATTGCGCGGAATGCCGTTTTCGCGTTCCAGAAGCAGGACGGAATCGAAGGAGAGGCCCGACGGCTCCCGCCCGACCCGGCTCCAGAGCTGGTCGCCGACCCGGCCGAGCGCAAGCGCCAGGGCGAAGACCTTGGAGACGGACTGGATCGAGAAGGGAACATCCGCGTCGCCCGCGGAAAGGACCTCTCCGCCAGCGGTCGCAATGGCGATTCCGAACTGACCGGGATCAACCCCGGCAAGCTCGGGAATATAGGTCGCGACCTTGCCCCTGTCGGGATTGGCCAGCGCGGCTTCGGCGATCTCTGTCAGCAGATCCTGCATGCGGCTCTCCGTTTCGGAGGGGCAGTTCTTCAGATTGCCGCACGGGATGCAAGTGTTTCCTGAGCCGGGACGGCCCTGGAAAGGAGAATTTTACGCCGCTCCCGCGAAACCCGGCTGGCGCGCGGCGAGCCGCTTGTAGAGATGCATCATGAAGATGGTGGCGAAGATCGGCGTGATCAGGTTGAGGATCGGCACCGCCAAAAGGCCCGCAATGACGAGGCCGCCCAGAAAGACCGTTCCGCTCCGCGCCTTGCGGAAGGCCTTGGCTTCGGCGGGCGGCAGGAAACGCATGGCGGCGAACTCGAAGAACTCGCGGCCGAGCAGATAGCCGTTGACCACGAAGAAGGCGATCAAATTGATGCCCGGAATGAGCAGCAGCAGCAGGGCAAACAGGTTGCCGAGAATGACGACACCGGTGAACTTGATCGCCTGACCGACAGATTGTGCAACCGGCAAGGCCTTGCCCGGCCGGTCGCCCGGGTAATCCCGTGCTTCGACGATGTCGGCGATGTCATCCTGGAACAGACCGGCAAAGAGCGCGGAGATCGGCGCGATCAGAAAGCCGAGCGCGAAGACGGCACCGATCCCGGTCAGGATGGAAATCGACCATTCCGCCCAGGAAATCCAGCTGCTGCCGTCGCCCCATTCGGTTGCGGCAACACCCAGGAAATGGCTGACGACACCCTGCAGGACAACCCAGATCACGACCAGAATGGCAAACGTGAAGCCGAGCATTTTCCAGAAAATCGCCCGGAAAGGCTGCTCGAATACCTGTGACATGGCGCGGGTGGCTGCCTGGAACATGGGACCCCTTCAAGATCGGTTTCGGACCGCCTGCACATAGGAAATCCCGGAGCCGGGCACAAGGCACGAAAGACACCGGGGAACTTCCTGTTGTGCTCGAAACCTCCGACAACTAGCCTTGCCTCATCGATTACATGCTTCTCAGAAGTGAAGTCTGAAGGGAATGCTCCATGCTGCACCTCCATTTCAAGGCGGATGCCGATCCTTCCAATATCCTGGACACGGACGCACTGGAAATCTTCCAGTTCGAATGGGGCATCTATCAGACGCTGGTTCAGTCCAATTCCATGAACCACAGGGAAATCGCAGATCTCCTGCGCGAGCTGATCGACACGCATTTCGACAGGCCTTTCACTTTCATCGATCTTGCCTGCGGCGACAGCAGCCTTGCCCATACGGTGCTCGAGGGAAGCCAAGTCGCCCGATACGAGGGACTGGACCTTTCAGGACCCGCTCTTCAATGCGGAGCGGAGATCATGAAGGAAGTTCCCTACGAAGTGGATCTGGACGAGGAAGACATGGTGGCCGGCATTGCCCGCCGGCCGGAGAGCGCCGACATGATCTGGTGCGGCTTTTCCATCC
>NZ_JBNKYW010000215.1:0-7163 GCF_050301095.1 Roseibium sp. | reverse complement strand
GTCAGCATGCGCAGAAGATCGGTAGCCGTCTCGAGCGAACTGTCCGGCGCAATCGGGTCAAGGCCTTTGGCAATCCGGTGGGACGCGGCCAGAAACACCGGCAGCGCGCCACTGATGGCAATCGCGTCCGGCATGTCGCCGGAAAGGACCAGCGCGGCAAGACCGAGTTGCATGCGTTCATAGACGGTGAGCTTCGCGGACGCGCTTTCCAGAACCGGAATCACCGCAAAGGCGGTCAGTCGGGCCTGACCGAAAGCTGCCCTCAGCGCGGAAGATTCGGAAGCCTGGACATTCTGCCACAGATGCCGGACGGCTGTTTCGAACGGCACCTTGCCGGCCAGGGCGTTGATCTTTTTGCCCCGCAAGATCAGAACACCGTTCTGACCGTCGACATCGCTCAGTTTCGTGGTCGCGGCAACGATGCCTTCCAGGCCGGCAACCGGGTCGTGGGTCATGCGGGCAGGGTTCGGCGCTTCTGTCATGTTCATCTCCTTCTTTTCGGCGCCAGATAAGAAGCCGGGATTGCATTGATCAATATTGATAAATACAATCAATGAATGACCAAGCCGATCTATCTTTCTGCGCGCGAAGCGGCCGCCGAGCTCGGTGTCCAGCCTGCGACCCTTTACGCCTATGTCAGCCGTGGCCTGATATCCTCCGTGGCGGGACCGGGGAAAAAGCGCCGTTACGACGCCTCGGACGTGCGC
This sequence comes from Roseibium sp., assembly GCF_050301095.1. Taxonomy (GTDB): domain Bacteria; phylum Pseudomonadota; class Alphaproteobacteria; order Rhizobiales; family Stappiaceae; genus Roseibium. The sequence continues at coordinate 6,456 of NZ_JBNKYW010000215.1, read as the reverse complement.
CGCCTGAAGGGCCGCAAGGCTTCGGAGGATCATGCCGGCAACCGGCCATTGACGGGCGATCCGGTGCTTGAGACCGAGCTGACGCTGATCTCGCCGGATGGCCCGGTCTATCGGGGGCGGCGGGCAACCGATCTGGCGGAGAACTCCACGCTTGAAACCGTGGCGACACTGCTTTGGGGGTCGGAGGCCGATCCTTTCGCGGAACCGGCGCCGGACGGCCCGCCGGCATTGCCTGCGGGGCTCGGTCCGCTGGACCGGCTGATGATGGCGCTTGCCGCCTGGCCGCTGCAGGACAAGGCCGCCTTCACCCAGGCGCCTAAGTTGCTGCAGGTCAAGGGAGCGGCCCTGTTGCGCTACGGGACAGCGGCACTCCTCAACACCCAGCCGGTTTCTGTTCCGGTCCACAGCCAGATCGCCGGGGCGTTCGGCGTTTCCGCCTCCGCGAAAAACCTGATCCGGGCGGCGCTGGTCCTGTCGGCGGATCACGAATTGAACACGAGCGCCTTCGCGGCGAGGTGCGCCGCTTCCACGCGGGCGCCGCTTCATGCGGCGCTTCTGTCCGGACTCGGCGCCTTCACCGGGCCCCGCCACGGCGCGGCGTCCGACCGGACGGCGGCCTGGCTGTCGGACATCGGCCCCGAAACCGATATCGAAGAAGCCCTGTCGGCCCGCCTCAGCCGGGGCGACACCCTTCCCGGGTTCGGTCACTCGGTTTACCTGGAGCGCGATCCGCGTGCCGATTGCCTGCTGGAGATGCTGTTCCGGAACGCGCAGGACCATCCCTTCGTCGCGCGTCTGCCGCAGCTCATCAGCCTTGCCGGTGACCTCTACGGTCTTTCGCCGAATATCGACTTCGCTCTGGCGGCGATCCAGAAAACCTACGGCCTGCCGAGGGAGTCGGGAAAGATCATCTTCTGCGCAGGCCGTATCACCGGCTGGATCGCCCATGCCCTGGAGCAATATGCCGCCAACGAGCAGATCCGACCGCGCGCCGCCTATGTCGGCATCAGGCCGGAATAACCCGGTCGTGCGTGTGACCTGGCCACCTGCCTCGTCTTGATCCGGCGGCCCGCATCGACTATGTGAAACAGGCGCCTTGAACGGCGCAATCACGGAGATTGGATGTCAGAGATTGCGTGAGCGGGCTCTCTGAAGATCAGAGAGTCCTGAATACATGAACCGGTGCCCCGCCAGGGCGCCTGATGACGTGTGTTTAAGTCACGAGACATCCAATGGCACGAAACTATTCCGAATTCTTTCCTTCAGGCGCTGACCGCGCAGACGCAAACCCGCGTCCCTCACCTCTTGAGGCGATTGGCTGGCAGCCCTTTTTCGCGCAACAGACAAGCGCCGAGGAGCTGGCAGTAACGCCGCCCGTCCGCGTAATCGAAGTTCACCGCAATGCTTTGCACGTCCTTGGCGACGGCATTGATGAAAACCTTCCACCGCGTTTGGACGCGACAGTGGGCGACTGGCTGTTGCTGGACCGCACCGCGTCTCCGCGAGCCGGATCCTGGAGCGCAAGAGCTTGCTGAAACGGCGCGCCCCGGGAACCGGCCGCCGGATCCAGTTGATGGCCGCGAATATCGAAACGGTCTTCGTCGTTTCCTCCTGTAACCAGGATTTCAATGTCGCCCGTCTGGAACGCTATATCGCGGTTGCCTTCGAAGCGGAGATCTCGCCGGTCATCCTGCTTACCAAGTCGGATCTGGTTTCCGATACGCAGCACTATGTCGATCAGGCACAGGCGATCTCTGATCTGGTTCCCGTTGTGACCTTGGACGCCCGTGGCGATGAACCTGCGTCAAAACTGGCGGACTGGTGCAAGCCTGGCAAAACAGTTGCCTTTCTCGGCTCGTCCGGCGTGGGCAAGTCCACGCTGACAAACGCCCTGGCGGGCAATCAGTCCATTGCGACGCAGGCCATACGGGAAGACGATGCCAGGGGGCGCCATACGACCACCCGCCGGCAGCTTCACCAGGTTCCGGGAGGGTGCCTTGTGCTGGATGCTCCCGGCATGCGCGAACTGCAGCTGACCGACGCGGCCTCGGGCATAGAGGATCTCTTTTCGGACCTGAAAGCCCTGGCGGCAAGGTGCCGCTTCAACGACTGCGGGCACCAGAACGAACCGGGCTGCGCCGTGCAGGAGGCGGTCCGCGACGGCAGTCTGGACGGGACCAGATTGAAAAGGTGGCGGAAGCTGATCGCCGAAGAGGCTTTCAACTCGTCAAGCCTTGCGGAACGCAGATCGAAGGACAAGGCCTTCGGCAAAATGGTGCGCAGCGTCATGAAACAGCGAAAAAGGGACCGGCAGACTCCGGACTAGGGTACGCTCACAAGGTCCGCCCCGTCAGGGGCGGGCCTTCATGAAGGATTCGAAATCGATCCTGCCGCTCGCCAGATTGTCCGCCCTGTCGAAGGCGCCGAAGGCGCCGCCGTCCTTCATGTCTTCGGCGGCGGCAATGAAAGCTCCGTAGGCGATCCGGGCCAGGCCGGCACCGATGGAAACGCGGGCAACCCCCATGTCGCCGAGTTCCTTGCGGGTCAGATGGAAATTCTTGCGGCCGGCCAGCACGTTCAAGGGCGCATCCACAGCGGCCAGAACAGCGACAATCTGTTCTTTTTCCTTCAATTGCGGCGCGTAGACGCAATCGGCGCCCACGTCGACGAAGGCATTGAGCCGCTTGATGGTTTCCTCAAGCTCGTGGGAGGTCTGAACCGGCCCCTCGCTGCGCGCGGTCAGAACGAAGTCCGGCGCCAGCCGGTTCTTCACATCAACGGCCGCCTTGACGCGCTCGACTGCGAGATCGAGATCGTAATAGGGGTGGTGGGGATCGGTCGTGTAATCCTCGATGGAACATCCCGCGAGACCGACCTCGATGGCGCCCTTCACCGTTTCAATCACGTCGTCCGGGCTGTCGCCGAAACCGTTTTCAAGGTCGCCGTTCACCGGCACGGTGGTGGCGGCGATGATGTCGGCGGCGTGGGCGAGGGCGTCGTCGCGGGTGATCAGGCCTTCCGCATCCCGGACCCCCCGCGTCCAGGCATAACCGGCGCTGGAGGTGGCGATGGCGTCGAAGCGCATTCCATCCAGTATGCGCGCCGAACCGATATCGAAGGGATTGGGCATCAGAAAAGCGCGGCCTGCTTCATGTAACGCCTTGAAAGTGGCGCGGCGGTCTGCGGCTGTCGGCATGGCACATGTCTCCCCTTTGGGTTGCCTTCGGTATCCGCCCGGTGAAAATCCGGATGGGAGGGCGGGCGTCGTTGCGATCGACATTCCCAAATTACGGTAACCGTCGGAAGATCCAGTTTATCAAGAAACTTGGCGCCAGTTGAGGCCTCGCAAAAGTCGCAAGGATAGATTTATGGCACTCGGCGAAAGGCCGGGTGAGGAAACCTCAGGCCCGGCCGGGCCCGGGATGCTGCAAACTGGGAAAAGTTCGAAGGCGCTTCTGGAAGAAAACACCTCCGAGGGACTGCCCAGGCTGTACTGAGAGACACTATTCGCCGGCGCGCGTCACTTTCGCGGCAAAGCAGCCGCGGCCCGCATAATGCAGGTGGATGTAGTCGACACGGGGATTGTCGAGATAGGTTGAAATCAGGGGCGCCACTTCACTTCCGTCGATGACATCCGCGTCTACGATCTCGTGGCGCTTGTTGAACGCCCGGACGGATAGAAGGCGGCTGGAAATCGACGCGGGGATGGTGCCCGGTGCCGGGTGGTTTTCTTCGGCTCTCTCCTTGACGAAAATCGCATGCCTTGAACGATAGGGCGTCTCGTTCGGCTGGTGCTCGAAATTGAGCAGATAGACCCGTTCGCCCGCGGCGGCATCGGCGAGCGAAACCCGGCAGGGATAGCGGCCGTCCGATACGTGCACCTGGATCTTCCTCTCGGCAAGCTCGGCTTCCGACAGACCGTTCAGATAGGAAAAATTGTCTGCCGAAATCGGGTGAACCTGAAACATGCTTGGTCTCCTTGCGTGATTTGAGGAGACCCTAATGACAGTGATTTCCGGAGACGACCCGATTTGCGAGCGGGTGAAAAGCAACCCTCGAATTCGGGTAAACCGCGGCAGGGGCTCTCCAAATGCTCAAGCCTCCCGCCGCGCTGCAGCCGACTGTCCACTTCGGGGCATTCCGGTTGAATGCCGGTGGTGTTGGCGGTTTAGAATTCGCGTCCCAATTTGCGGTCGAGCGAATATGCGCCCCCGCCCTGCACTGCGAAGAAGAGTGCGGCCATGCCCCACAGGAATGGATACTCGTAACCCTTGGCGACCCAGAAGAAACCGTTGCCCATGTGAAACTGAACCGCAACCGCCATGAAAATCGCAACCGCGATGGCAACCGGGCGCGTAAACAGGCCAAGCACAATGCAAAGCCCGCCGAAGAACTCCACCACTCCGACCAGGAGAGCAAATAGGTCCGGTGCGCTGTAGCCGACGCTCTCGAAGAATTTCGAGGTGCCTTCAAGGCCGCCGCCTCCAAAGGCGCCGAATAGTTTTTGGGCACCGTGGGGCATGAGCAACGCTCCGGTTGTCACCCGAAATGCCAGCCAAGAGATGTTCTGGACAGCCGCATAAAGCGGTGCCAATTGCGGAATTATCAGCTTGTTCGCCGTGCCCGGCATTTCGTTGGTCGTCATTCTAGTCCTCCTTGTAACACCGCGCTGGTCCAGATGTTACCAGCGGAGACCAATTTAGTTTCATTTGAAACTAAGTCAACTGGAGAGTTCCGTTGCGGAGCCTTGGCGCGGATGGCCGGATGCGGGTCTCAGGTGGAGGTGTCCACTGGTCCCGAGGTTTTCTGCTGGCGATGCCAACCGGTCAAAAGGAGCATGCCGAGGATCATCAGGTAGGGCAGATAGAACCGTGTTTCGTAGTGCGGAAACACCAGATACTTGGCGCAGATTGACGTAAACACGGCGTAGAGCAGAACGCGCGGACGCTCGTCCAGTTTTGCTGGCGAGATACACTTGGCGAAGAACAGGACCTCGGCGAAGAGCAGCGCCAGCCAGGTCTGGCTCATCAGCGAGCGCACGGTCGAACGCACCAGCATCTGCAGGTAGGTGACAAGGGAAAAGGGAGGGTGGAAGCCTTCCAGTGTCGGTACGTACTCCACATGGGTAAACCACATGTGGATCCACCAGCCGGGATGATCCGCGCCGCGGGTCAGCCAGAGATAGACGGCGAGACAGGCCGCGAAACAGGCCGTCAGGCTCCACCGTCCGGGGCCATAGATCGCGGCAAGGACGAAGAAGACACCGACAAAGGCAAGATGATCCGGCCGGACCAGAAAGGCGGCGAACAGGCTGAAGGCAGCCGGAAGGTCGAGCCGTTCCACGTAGAAGAGCGCCGCCAGAAGAAGAAAGACGCTGGCGTAAAGATCCGGCGAGAGCAGTTGCGCGGCGTCCCCGAAGGCGGCTCCGATCAGAAGGGCTGCGACGACGGGGCCGTACATCAGCGTGCCGGTCCGGGCGAGCCAGGCAAGCAGAATTATACCGATGGCCAGGGTGGAGGCGATCGAGATCATCCGCAGCGCCTTGACCGGATCCATCTGGGCGGACAGGAACCGCGCGGTTTCCAGATAAAGGATCTTGATCCGGTAGAATCCCAGCATCGTCCTGAAGGCCTCGGGATCCTCGGCCTGGCGGATGCGGTAGGCCCGGTCCCCGGTCAGCGTCAGATATTCGCCTTCGCTGACGTTGTCCTTCACGATGGCATAGCTTTGCCGGTGCAATTCGGCCGGATCCTCGACACCCGGTTCCAGAACAGCGGCCGTATAGGCAAACATGTCCCAGTTGGAGAGCGGAAAGACATGGACGACGGCGGCGGTCATGAGAACGAACAGGCCGAGCACGGCAGCGCCGATCCAGCTTCTGAGCGGGCGGTACAGCCTGCAGGACTGGCGGTAGGCGAACAGGAAACTTTGTTCCAGGCTGCGCTGGACAAGATTGGACACCGCTGTTTCTCCCTACTCCACTGGACGTTCCTTTTCGCAATTCCTGGTAAGAATTACGTAAACGGGTCGGGGCATCCGGCACGGGCTATTGATCGTTGATCAAGGGGGACATAGCTTCGGAACCTCTGCAAATACCGAGGTCCTGATGTTCAGGCGTTTGTTCTTTCTTATCGCGCTCTTGCCCGTCTTTCCTGCCGTGGCTCTTGCTCAATCTGCCAGCCTGACCGTTTTTGCCGCCGCCAGTCTCAAGGAGGCAATGGAACAGGTCGGTACGGCTTTTGAGGAAGAAACCGGCACCAGGGTCGTGTTTTCCTTTGCCGGAACCGGCACGCTGGCCCGACAAGTGGAAGCCGGGTCGCCGGCCGAGGTGTTCCTGTCCGCCGACGCCGCCTGGATGGATTATGTCCGGGACCGGGATGCAGTGAAGGCAGAAACAATCCGCGAGATCGCGTCCAACGCCCTGGTCCTGATCGGACCTGCCGGCAGTCCGCCCAT
>NZ_JBNKYW010000214.1:0-9323 GCF_050301095.1 Roseibium sp. | reverse complement strand
CTTTGGCGAAAAGCGTCTGGTAGAGGCCGCAACCCGCCAGATGGAGAAGCTGCCCTACTGCCACACCTTCACCCACAAGAACCACGGACCGTCGATCGAACCGGCCGAGAAGCTGGTCGAGATGGCGCCGGTGCCGATGTCCAAGGCCTATTTCACCAACTCGGGCTCGGAAGCCAACGACACGGCCATCAAGCTGATCTGGTACCGCTCCAACGCGCTCGGTCAGCCGGAGCGCAAGAAGATCATCTCCCGGGTGCGCGGCTATCACGGTGTCACCATTGCCTCCGCCAGCCTTACCGGCCTGCCGAACAACCACCGTTCCTTCGATCTGCCGTTGCCGCAGATCCGGCACACCACCAGCCCGCATTACCGCACCATGAAAAAAGACGGTGAAAGCGAAGCGGATTTCGCCAGACGCTGCGCGCAGGACCTGGAAGACCTGATCCTCGCCGAAGGTCCGGAAACGGTTGCCGCCTTTATTGCCGAACCGGTGATGGGCGCGGGCGGTGTGGTCGTGCCGCCGGAAGGTTACTGGGAAGCAGTTCAGCCGATCCTGAAGAAATACGGCATTCTCTTCATCGCCGATGAAGTGATCTGCGGCTTCGGGCGGACGGGTAACATGTTCGGCACCGAGACCTACAATCTCCAGCCGGACATCATGACGCTCTCCAAGGCGCTGTCGTCTTCCTATCAGCCGATTTCCGCGCTCCTGATCAATGATGACGTCTATCAGCCGATCGCGGACGAATCTCACAAGATCGGCGTTCTGGGCCATGGTTACACCGGCAGCGGCCATCCGGTTGCGGCCGCCGTCGCGCTGGAGAACCTGAAAATCATCGAGGAGCGGGACCTTGTCGGCCACGTCAAGTCGATCGCGCCGACTTTCCAGAAGCGGCTTGCCGGTCTGGCGGAAAACCCGCTGGTTATCGAAACCCGCGGCATCGGCCTGATCGGGGCCGTCGAGATCGGGCACGAGGCTTTTGCCGCGACGCCGGGCGCGCTCGGTGGCAAGGCAAATGCGGCCTTCCTGGAAAAGGGGCTGATTTCCCGCAACATGATCGACGCGCTGGCCTTCTGCCCGCCGCTGGTGATTACCGAGGCGCAGGTGAACGACATGTTCGATATCGCCGAAGCGGCCTTGAAAGACGTTGCGGACAGCCTGTGACGGGCTGGTCGATCGTCGGGACCATCAGCGGCACCTCCGCTGATGGCATCGATCTGGCGGAGATCGAAACGGATGGCGTGAGGGTCAGCCGTTTCGGCCCGTCGGAGACTTGCCCCTATCGGCCCGAAACAAGACGGCTCGTGCTGGAAACAGCGGCGAAAAAGGGAACGGACCGCGAAGACTGGCCCGAAATCGCCGCTGCCGTCACGCAGGATCATGCTACTTCGATCCAGTCCTTCCTGGAGAAGCACAACCTCAAGCCGGACGCCGTCGTCTTTCATGGCCAGACCGTCTGGCACGATCCCAGGGCGGGTGAAACCGTCCAGCTCGGTGATCCGCAGGCGCTTGCCGATGCGTTGAACCTGGCCGTAATCGGCGACGTACGTCTGACCGACATGAAAGCCGGCGGCGAGGGCGCACCCTTGGTGCCGGTCTATCATCAGGCGCTGGCCAAGACGCTGGTCGGTGCAGCGAGGGAACCACTGTGTTTTCTGAACATTGGTGGGGTTTCCAATCTGACCTACATTGACGGCGACCGGCTGCTGGCCTTCGACATCGGGCCGGGAAATGCCTTTCTCGACGATTGGGTGCGCAGGCACGGCGCCGGCGACTATGACGCGGGCGGGGCGATCTCGGCAAAGGGCCAGGTCGACGAACGGCGGCTGAAACAGGCGCTTTCCCATCCCTTCCTGAGCGAACCGGGCCCCAAATCCCTCGACCGCTACAGCTTTTCCGGCGATTTCGTCGAAGGTCAGAGCCTTGAGGATGGCGCTGCGACCCTGCTGGCCTTTACCGCCGAAGCCATAGTAATGGCGGAAGCTTTGCTTCCGGCCCGGCCGAAGCTCTGGCTGGTCTGCGGGGGCGGCAGGCATAATCCCGTTTTGATGGTTGCCTTGCAGAAGAGATTGGCGGGACAGGTCCTTCCGGCTGACGATTTCCGGATCGACGGCGACGCGCTGGAAGCCCAGGCAATGGCGTTTCTGGGGGCACGGCTGAAGGCCGGACTGCCGACGACGTTTCCGGAGACGACCGGTGCACGCAAGCCTGTTATCGGGGGCAAGGTTTATCTGCCCCGGACGTGACTGCTGTGTTCGCATTAAGGGGTGGGGTAACCCTCGTGCAATCGCTTTGTTCCTTCAGCGGAAGAACCGGCTCGCTGGAACTGTCTGTCAAACAATGTTGGCAAAGTGTTTTTCTTGCGCAAATCCCGTCCAGCCGCTAACCAGATTTCATGAACGGTTCTGAAATCTACCAGCGGCTTATCCAATTAATCGAAGAACGGGTGCTCAAACCCGGCGACCGGCTGCGGGAGGCGGATCTGGCCGAGGAGTTCGGCGTCTCCAGAACGCCGATCCGCGAAGGCCTGAAGCGCCTGGAGGCGCAGGGGCTGGCGGTTCACGAGCCCAACCGGGGCATGGTGATCCCGACGCTCGATCATGGCCAGATCAACGAAGTCTACTTCATGCGCGAGGTGCTGGAGGGAACAGCGGCAGGATTGGCCGCCAAGCACGCCTCGGAGCCGGAGATCGAAATCCTGCAGGATCTGGTGGTGGCCGACCGCAAGCGCATTGCCGACAAGGACAGTCTGGTGCGCTCCAACCGGGAGTTCCACCGGCGCCTGTGCCTGGCCTCCCACAACCGTTATCTGGTCGACCAGATCGACCACCTGCGCCTGTCACTGATCCTCATGGCCGGTACGACGCTGGACACGCCCGAGCGGCGCGAGACGGCGGTGGAGGAACACGCCGCCATCGTCGACGCGATTGCAAGGGGGGACGGTGCGGCAGCGGAGGCCGCCGCCCGGCTGCACATTGCCCACGCCCACAAGACGCGGCTGCAGCAGATTTAACCTGTCATCAAGCCCAGGAGCCTGCGGGTCAGCACTCCACGATGTTGACGGCAAGGCCGCCCTTGGAGGTTTCCTTGTACTGCTCCATCATGTCCATGCCCGTCTGGCGCATGGTCTCGATACAGCCGTCCAGCGGCACGAAATGCGAACCGTCGCCGCGCAGGGCGAGAGACGCGGCCGTGACCGCCTTCACGGCGCCAAGGGCGTTGCGTTCGATGCAGGGCACCTGCACCAGGCCCGCGATCGGGTCGCAGGTCATGCCGAGGTGATGCTCCAGAGCGATCTCGGCAGCATTTTCGATCTGCTCGTTGGTGCCGCCGAGCGCGGCGCAAAGGCCTGCCGCGGCCATGGCGGAAGCAGAGCCGACTTCGCCCTGGCAGCCGACTTCAGCGCCTGAAATCGAGGCATTGGCCTTGATGATGCCGCCGACAGCGGCCGCCGTCAGAAGGAAGGTCCGGATGCCCGCCTGATCGGCACCCGGGCAATGGTCGAGATAGTAGCGGGTCACCGCCGGAATGACGCCTGCCGCGCCGTTGGTCGGCGCCGTAACGACCCGTCCGCCGGCAGCATTTTCCTCGTTGACCGCCATGGCGTAGACACCCAGCCAGTCGACCACGTTGTGCTCGAACGGCGGGTTGTTGCGGCCTTCACGGATGAGCTTCTGGTAGATGTCGGCGGCGCGCCGCTTGACCTTCAGGCCGCCCGGAAGGATGCCAGTCTGGGTAATGCCCCGGTTGATGCACGAATCCATGGCCGACCAGAGCCGGTCGATGCCGGTCTCCACCTCTTCGCGGGGCTTGTCGCAGCATTCGTTCCGCAGCTTCATCTCGGCGATGGAAAGTTCTGCCTCGCGGCCCATTTCCAGCATCTGCTTGGCTGTGGAGAAGGGGAAGGGCACATCCTGCGTGGCAAGTTCGTTGACCGGTTCGTTGGTGGTCTTGCGCAGTTCCGCCTCGCTGACCACGAAGCCGCCGCCAATCGAGTAATAGACAAAGGTGTCGACGACCGATCCTGCTGCATCCAGCAGATGGAAGGTCATGCCGTTGGCATGCAGCGGCAGTGCCGGGCCGTAGTCGAAGACGACATCTTTCTCCGGATCGAACTGAAGTTCGGGCAGGCCGGGGATCCGCAGTTTCCGAGCCCGTTTCAGGTCTTCCAGCATGGGCTCCACCTGGTCGGGGTCGAGCGTGTCGGGCCTGGCGCCGAGCAAGCCGAGACAGACGGCCTTGTCCGTCGCGTGGCCCTTGCCGGTGAAGGCGAGTGAACCATGCAGGGTGACGGTGATCCGGGATGCCGCGGCTTCCGCGCCTGCCAGGCCGCGCACCCGGTCAAGATAACGGTGAACGGCAACCATCGGGCCGACGGTGTGCGAACTGGACGGGCCAATGCCGATTTTGAAGATGTCGAAGACACTGATGAACATGTGATCGGGACCGGTTTCTCTGTTTTCCGAACCTGTTGGGGCCGGCGCTTAAGGTAACAGATAGCGTTGTGAGTATGTGCATTCAAACGCGCATTTATGTGTCATTTGCGACATTCTGGTGGAACGCTCTTTCAGGTTCGCATGACGGGCGGGAAGAATTGCCCGCAGAACCTATTGTTCGGGAAATGCGGCTTTGGTAGCTTGCGGCTCCTTTCCTGAGCCAAGCCGCAATCAGACCAAAGAGAACAAGATGACCGCGCAGCATCCTTCCGACGTGACCGACGTTTTGAGATCCAAGAAAGACGCATTTCATATTCCTGAAGGCGTCATCTATCTGGACGGAAACTCGCTCGGCGTCATGCCCAAGCATGTGCCGGCGCGCATTGCCGAGGTCGTGACGGAAGAATGGGGCACGAGCCTGATCCGGGCCTGGAATACCCATAGCTGGATCGATCTGCCCGCCCGGACCGGCGACCGCATCGCGCGCCTGATCGGGGCCCCGGCCGGATCGGTCGTTGCCTGTGACAGCACCTCGGTCAATGTTTTCAAGGTCCTTTCCGCTGCCCTGTCCCTGCGACCGGGTCGCAAGGTTGTCCTGTCGGACAACGGCAATTTTCCGACCGATCTTTACGTCGCCTCCGGCCTGGCGGCGCTTCTGGACAAGGGGCATGAGCTGAAGATCGTCGCCCCGGAAGAGGTCGAGGGCGCCATCACCGAAGATGTTGCGGTGATGATGCTGACCCAGGTCGATTACCGGACCGGGCGTGTGCATGACATGGCGGAACTGACCCGCAAGGCCCATGAAGCCGGGGCGATTGCAATCTGGGATCTTGCACATTCTGCCGGAGCCATTCCGGTTGACCTGATGGGGGCGGGGGCCGATTTCGCCGTCGGCTGCGGCTACAAGTACCTGAACGGAGGACCGGGCGCTCCGGCATTCCTTTACGTGGCCCCGGAACATCAGGACAGGGTCACCTCGCCGCTGACGGGCTGGATGGGACATGAGGCACCCTTTGCCTTCGATCTGGACTACCGCCCGGTCTCGGGCGTCAGCCGGATGACGGTCGGAACCCCCGCCATTCTTGCGCTCTCAAGCCTTCATGCGGCGCTCGATGTGTTCGCGGATGTCGACATGGCCGACATCCGCGCCAAGTCCATCTCTTTAAGCGAGTTGTTCATTGCCGAGGTGGAGGCCAAATGCCCGCAGCTGACTTTGGCCAGCCCGCGCGACCCGTCAGAACGCGGCAGCCAGGTGTCCTTCCGCTTCGAGGAAGGTTATGCGGTGATGCAGGCGCTGATTGCGCGCGGCGTGATCGGTGATTTCAGGGCGCCGGACGTCATGCGCTTCGGCTTCACCCCGCTTTACCTGTCGCACCAGGACATCGTCGACGCGGTGTCGATCCTGGCGGAGATCCTGGAGACGGAAAGCTGGAACCGGCCGGAATTCAAGACCCGCGCCAAGGTGACCTGATCCGGCGCGTCCCGTCCTACATCGCCGCGATGCGCATCTGGGTTTCGAGCATGGACAGGAAGCGGTCTTCAGGCACCGGCCTGGAATAAAGGAAACCCTGATACCGGTTGCAGCCGTTCTTCGATAGCCAGGAGCGCTGTTCGATGGTTTCGACCCCTTCGGCGACGACTTCCGCCCCGAGGGCATTTGCCAGCGACAGGATAAGTTTGACGATGGCTCCCCCGGTGGCCACCTCCTCCATGAACACCCGATCGATCTTGATGCCGTCGATCGGGTAGTTGTGGAGATAAGCTAGGTTTGAATAGCCGGTACCGAAATCGTCGATGACGATCCGGTAGCCGGCCTGCTTCAGGGCGGAGAGGGTTTCCAGCGCGTTCGGAATGTCGCCCAAAAGCACGCATTCCGTCAGTTCCAGGGAAATCAGGCCCGGATCGCACCCGGTTTCTTCCGGCAACGCCTGCATGCAGCTGACAAAATGCGGGTCTGAAAGTTGTCTTGGCGAGACATTCAGCGACAGCGGTATGTGGATATTCATGCTTTCCAGCCGCCGCTGCATGGACGCGACGTTGCGGCAGACCCATGTGCCGATGTCGTTGATCAGGCCCGTCTCGTCCGCGATCGGGATGAATTTGTCCGGCGGCACAAGTCCCTTCTCTGGATGCTGCCATCTTATCAGGGCCTCGGCGGACACGACCCGGTCAGACCGGGTACAGGATATCGGCTGATAGTAGAGCAGGAATTCGTCTTCGCGTATTGCGCGTTCCAGGTCCTTCTTGATCGCCTTGTGCTCGTCGCGCAAGAGGCGCATGCGTTCGCGGAACCTCACGCATTTCTGCTTCGGGTCCGTCTTGGCCTGATAGAGAGCCAGATCGGCATGGCGCATGAGTTCGCCGATGTTTTCGCCGTCTTCCGGATAGTGGGTGTAGCCGATGCTGAGGCCGACGGTTTTCGGCTTGCCGTCGATCAGCTGCGGCCTCGCGAATTCCCGCAATAGCGACTGACCGAACCAGTCAGGTTCGTGGCTGCCTGACTTTTCCAAATGGCAGATCAGGAATTCGTCGCCTCCCAGACGGGCGACGATATCGTCCGGTCCAGCCAGCTCCATCAGTTTGGCCGCAACCAGCTGCAACAGGCTGTCGCCGGCGGCATGGCCCAGGGAGTCGTTGACCATCTTGAAGTCGTCGAGGTCCACCAGGTAAAGCGTTGCGGCCTTGCCCTCGCCGGAGGCGTCCTGCAGAACCTGGGCCAGTCTTTCCTTCAGATAGGTGCGGTTGGAGAGACCCGTCAGGGCATCGTGACTGGCAAGATACTGCGCCCGCTCCTTGGTCTCGTGCAATTCGGTGACATCGATCTCGCTGACGAGATAGGCAGGCTGTCCGGTTACGCTGTCGTGGCAGGCCCGGACGGTCAGTTCATGCCAGCGCAGCCCGGCGTTCGTCTTGACACGGGCGACACGGCGGGCCGTGCGTTTGCTTTCGGCCAGGCCCAGCAAGGGGGCGGCTTCCCTTGGAGCTTCGAATTGGCCTTCGAATGTCGTGTCGAGCGACAGGCAGGTCGCCCGGGCTGCGGTGTTCCGGTAAAGCGGACGGCCATCCCTGGAGAAAAGCGAGATCATCACCGGCGTGTGCATCAGCGCTTCCGAGCTACGAAGCGTTTCGGGCTGCTGTTCATGATGCGGACGGCCTTCGCACAGCAGCGCCATGCGCCCGTCGGTTAGCCTGATGCCGCTCATGATGACCTGCAGAACCTTTGCCTCGCCCTGGGGGTAAAGGGTCCACATTTCGGAAAAGCTGACATCCTGCTTGCAGAAGTCCTGCTGATACTGGCGCAGGCGCTGTTCCACGGAATGGGACATGTCGGCCGCCATGTCCCGCGCTTGCAGCTCTTCCAGCGAGGCTGATTGCGTGATCTCAAGCGCCTTCTGGTTGGCCCACAGAACCCGCATGTGATCGATATCGAAGATCCAAAGCCCGGTGTCGAGCCTGTCGAACAGCGACATCAGCAGGTCCAGATCCACCTTGCCGCCGGCGTAACTCGAACGCAGGGTCAGCGGAGGCTGGCCCGGTTCTCTCATTGGCGTCTCGGTAAGATCAAGATGTTCCGGCAGTTTGCTTCTCCGCGATCGGTTCGAGGCAGTGCGGCCCCGACATTTCTCCCGCAGACCTTCGCCCCGGATGCCGCGACGCCATTTGCCCGCCGGAACAAGGAGTTCCGGGCGGGGCCAATGTTAAATGTCGGGAAATGACCGTTCAATTCAAAATGTGAAAAAGCTTTGGGAAACTTAACAATACCTGTCATTTTGCCTTATTTTTGTTGGTTCAATTCTTCGAATGGCGAAAAATTACAATAGGTGTATTGGTTTTGACTTCTCGTCCTGGTGGATTTTTGATCTGTCGAAGCTTTCTGCCGGTGTTGCGTATGTCGGCGAATTCACTGGCGTGTTTCGGGCCCGGGTGCCAATCTGAGGCCGCCGGTGGAAGGAGGCTCGCCGGAACTGACGTAAAGACCTTTCCGGCAGCGGAGGCGTTTTCATGAAAAGCATTTTGGATATTACACCGCCACTTCGGGCGGGTATGGCGGTTTTCCCAGGCGATGCGCCCTACCAGGCTGCGAAAACCAGTGAGATATCGGACGACTGTCCGGTGAATGTCGGCGAGTTTTCCATGTCCTGCCATTGCGGTGCGCATGCGGATGCACCGTTTCACTACGACAGCAACGGTCTTGCGGTCGATGAGCTGGATCTGGCCGATTTCATCGGACCGGCCCGGGTCATTGATGCGCGTGGCCCGGAAGCCTTGTGTCCTGCGTATCTTCTGGCGCCGCACGTCAGGGACTGTCCGCCCCGGCTGCTGCTGCGTCTGGCGGACCGGACCGATCCGATGGTCTGGCCGGAAGGGTTTCGGGCACTCGCCCCGGAAACAATGTCCCTTCTGGCAGACTGCGGCGTGAAGCTGATCGGCGTGGATGTGCCCTCGGTTGATCCGGAAACCTCGACAGAGTTGCCAAGTCACGGAATTGCCCGTTTCCGGGATTTGCGGATTTTGGAAAATCTTGACCTTTCTGCTGTTGAACCCGGTGATTATGAGTTGATTGCTCTGCCAATGAAGTTAGAAGGGCTGGACGCCGCGCCGGTGCGGGCCATCTTGCGCCCGCTCCACCAAGACTGACCATGAAGGCAGCCGCGGCCAAGACAAGACAAGACCGCTTCTGGGGGGCGGCAAGGAGCATGAATGCTAGAGCTTGACAAGCTCGTGATGGATTTCAGCGGTTTCCGGGCGGTCAACGGCTGCTCGTTCCGTGTCGAAGAAGGCAGCATCACCGGTCTGATCGGGCCCAACGGTGCCGGCAAGACCACCCTTTTCAACCTGATTGCCGGAGCCTTGCAGCCGACCAGCGGCAGGATCCGTTTCCTGGG
>NZ_JBNKYW010000213.1:0-15659 GCF_050301095.1 Roseibium sp. | reverse complement strand
GTGTAGGCCCACAGGACAAGCGGCTGCATCAGCATGATCACGCCGACCGCGATCAGAATGGATGCGAGCATTTCCCAGGCACCGCGGCGGAAGCGGACAAGACCGCTGACAAACTCGTTCATTTGCGTACCGCTCCGAAGGTTATGCCGCGCAGCAGATGCTTGCGAAGCAGGATCGTGAAGACCATGACCGGCACCAGGAACAGCGTCGCGCCCGCGGCGACCGCCGGCCAGTCCTGGCCGCCGACACCGATGATGGTCGGGATGAAGGGAGGCGCGGTCTGGGCCGTGCCGGAGGTCAGAAGCACCGCGAAGGCATATTCGTTCCACGAGAAGATCAGGCAGAAGATGGCGGTCGAGGCGATGCCGGTGGCCGCCTGCGGCAGCACCACCTTGTAGAAGGCCTGGAAGCGCGTGTAGCCGTCGATCAGCGCCGCTTCCTCGTATTCACGCGGGATCTCGTCGATAAAGCCCTTCAGCAGCCAGACCGCCAGCGAGATATTCACAGCCGTATAGAGCAGGATCATGCCCAGATGCGTGTCCGACAGGCCGAGCGTGCGGAACATCAGGAAGATCGGAATGGCGACCGCGATCGGCGGCATCATCCTTGTCGACAGGATGAAGAACAGGAGATCGTCCTTCAAAGGCACCTTGAACCTGGAAAAGGCATAGGCGGCAAGCGTTCCGAGGAACACCGACAGGAAGGTCGAGCCGAAGCCGATGATGACGGAATTCAAAAACCGCTCGCCGTAGCGCGAAGGCCCTGCGATGACCATGTCGCGGTCACGGACGATTTCCTCATACCAGGTGGCGGGCGGCGGCAGGGCTTCGAGCTGCTCCGGCGACACCCGGGTGCGTGTTGTGAAGAGGTTCACGTAGCCTTCCAGGGAAGGTTCGAAAACCACCTTGGGCGGATAGGCGATGGCGTCGACCGGTGACTTGAATCCCGTGGTCAGGATCCATACCAGCGGCAGAAGCGTGATGATGGCGTAGGCGATGACCAGCGTGCCAGCCACCCACTTCTGCCGCGAAGACGGTTCTGTGATGGAATAACTGCTCATCTTTCCTTCACCTTGTTAAGGGCCTTGACGTAGATCGAGGCGAGACCGAAGACGGTCACGAACAGGATGATCGCGTAGGCGGAGGCATAGCCCGTGCGCCATTTCTCGAAGGCTTCGCGTTTCAGATTGATGGAGGTGAGTTCGGTCACCGAGCCCGGTCCGCCGCCGGTGAGCTGCACCACGAGGTCGAACATCTTGAAGTTCTCGATACCCCGGAACAGGACCGCCAGCATGAGGAAGGGCAGCACCATCGGCACGGTGATCGTCCAGAACTGGCGCCACTTGCTGGCCCGGTCGATTTCCGCGGCCTCATAGATATAGTCCGGGATCGACCGGAGCCCTGCCAGGCAGATGAGCATGACGAAGGGTGTCCACATCCAGGTATCGACAATCACGATCGCCCAGGGAGCGAGCGACACGTCGCCGATCATCTGGAACGAGGACGGGTCGATGCCAGTGAAGAAGGACACGGCGTAATTGAAGAGGCCGATCTGTGGCTGATAAAGGAACGTCCAGAAGTTGCCGACCACGGCCGGGGACAGCATCATCGGCAGCACGATCAGGGTGGTCCACAGATCGTTGCCCTTGAACTTGCGATTGATCAGCCAGGCAAGCGTGAAGCCGATCAGCACCTGCAGGACGATGGTCCAGAACAGGAAATGCGCGGTGGCCTGCATCGTCAGCCAGATGTCGCCGTCGGTCAGGATGCGCTCGTAATTACGCAGGCCGATGTAGTCGATCTCGCGGTTCGGCCGGTTGGCGCGGAAATTCGTGAAGCTCAGGTTGATCGTCCAGATCAGCGGGAAGATGTTCACCGCCAGAAGGAGGAAGATCGTCGGCCCGACGAAAAGCCAGGCAATCGTGCGGTCGGATAGACCCTTGATCTTCGTGGCGACCGCAGGCGGTGTCGCCTTTGCAACACGGTCGATGGGGGTCACGGTCATGGTACGCCCTTTTTGGGATGCGGAGAGAGAAAGACCGGCTTGCCGTGGCGGCCGGATCGCCTGGCAGGATGTGCTGTGCCAATCGCCGCGGAGCCTTCAGGTCCGGCCGGTCTTCCAGTTGCAGACGCCCGGCTTGGAACCGGGCGCCCATCATCGTGTGCGGATCACAGCTTGCCTTCGTCCTCGAAGGTTTCCGTCCAGTCCCCGATCAGCTTGTCGAGGGCTTCCTTCGCGGTGCCCTGGTCGGCCACCACATAGTCATGAAGGCGCTTTTGCATGGCTAGCAGCAGTTCGGCATAGGCCGGTTCCTGCCAGAAATCCTGCACCCCATCCATCGCCTGCAGGAAGTCGGCCGCAAAGGGCGCGCTTTCCGGGAAGTTCGGATCGTTCAGGACGCTGAGATGGCAGGAATAGCCGCCGAGATCCCACCACTTCTTCTGAACGGACGGCTGGGCGAACCACTTGATATATTCAAGCGCCGCGTCCTTCTTGTCCGAATAGGAGACCACCGAGATCCCCTGCCCGCCGAGAGTGGAGGCTTCCACCTTCTCGCCCGGGTTGACGAAGAAGCCGATCTTGTCGCCGCCGACATCAGGATCGGCGTAAAGGCCCGGGAAGAAGGCGAACCAGTTCATGGCCATGGCAACCTGGCCGGACTTGAAGGCGTCGAGCGACTGCTCCATGTAGCTGTCGGTGTAGCCCGGAGGCGTACCGGTCTTGTAGAGCGTCTTGTAGAACTCGAGACCGGCGACGGCATCCGCTGAATTCACCGCGCCTTCCATGTCGTATTTGCCCGGCGTCATCTCGTATTTGAAGCCGAAGGGATACATGGCGCTGGTCGCGCCCATGGTGATGCCTTCCGAACCGCGTTCGGTGAAGATGGCAGCGCCGTAACGGGTCTGGCCGTCGATCTCGCGCCCCTGGAAGAACTGGGCGATGTCCAGCAGTTCCATCTGGGTCTTCGGCGGTGCCAGGTCGCGGCCGTATTTGGCCTTGAAGGCCGCCTGGATTTCCGGCTTTTCGAACCAGTCCTTGCGGTAGAACCAGCCGTTGGCATCCCCCATGGCCGGCAGGGCGTAATAGTTGGGCGTGCCCTTCGGCCAGGTCGAATAGGCATAGACGGTCGCGGGCGCGAAATCGTCCATGCTGATGCCTTCCTTGTCGAAGAAGTCGTTCAGCTTGACGTAGTGGCCGTTTTCCGCGCCGCCGCCGATCCACTGGCTGTCACCGATCAGAAGATCGCACAGCTTTCCGCCGGAATTCAGCTCGTTCAGCATGCGGTCGGCGAAATTCGGCCACGGCACGAATTCGAAGTTCATCGTGTGACCGGATTCGGCCTCGAATTCCTTGGACAGCTCGACAAGGGCGTTGGCCGGATCCCAGGCCGCCCAGCACAGGGTCAGGTCGTCAGCCTGCGCCCTGGAAACAGACAGTCCGCCAACCGCGACGAGTGCGGTGGCCGCGAAAAGACTCGCAGTTTTCATGGGTATAATCCTCCCGAAATAGAAGCGCGCCGGCGCATGCCGGGCGGCAGCACTCCTCCAAGTGCAGCAAAACCCTATTTGACATACGTATGTCTAGTCAATCAAAAAACTGACATACGTCTTTCTTTTTAAGCCGCAGCATATCCCTACGCACGACCGCATACGAAATAAAATATTGTTTTTTCTAATGTTTTTCCAACAAACGCCAGAGCAGACGAACGTTTCTAATACAGATTTTCCCGGATGATGATTTCGATCCGGATCTGCTCCTGAGCCTCGAAAATGGTCGTCCCGTCACATTTTGCCCGCAACACCCGCAGAGTGCTGCGCACGAGATGACCGACGTTCTGGGCTATGACCGCATCGATATCGCCGTCCAACAGGGCCTGGCGCGTGACGGAGGTGAGATCGTGAGCAATCACGACCAGTTCTCCGGCCACACTGTTTTCCTTCAGCGCATCCAGCATGGCGGCATTGCCCGAGCCCATGGAATAGACTGCCTTGAGGTCGGAATGGGTTGCGAGCGCATGCGAGAGCGTTTCATGGATCCGTTGCGGATCGTCGTAAAACTCGATTGTCGGCAGCGCCTTCAGCTTCGGAAAGTCCCTGGAAAGCACTTCGTCCAGGCCGAAGCGCCGCTCGATGCTGTCGCGCGCCACCATGGAATTGGTGACGACGAGAATGCTGCCGGTCTCGTTGCGCAGAAACTTGCCCAGCAAAGCGCCCGCGGTCTGGCCGGCCGAAAAGTTGTCGATGCCCACGAAGTGATGGCATCTGGTGTTGGGAAGATCGGAAACGAAGGCAACCACATAGATGCCGGCGCTCTTGATATGCGCAATGGCATCGCGCACCTGCGGCGTTTCCGGCACCATGATCGCCACGCCATCGAGGGCGTCAAGATCCAGCGTCCTCAACCGGTCGACAACCGCATGTGGATCCGCCGCGTTGACCAGTAGGATTTCCACGCTGGCCCGGTCGATAACCTGCGTGCCGGAAGCTTCCTGCACGGCCGCGACAATCGTCTCGACAAAATGGTTCGCCCCCTCCGGCAGCACGAAAACGAACCGGTACTGGCGCTGCCTGGCGAGGTTGGCGGCGTGGGTATCGCGGACATAACCGAGTTTCTCAACCGCCGCCCGGACGCGTTCGGCGTTTTTCGGGCGGACATCCGCGCGGCCATTCAGAACCCTGTCGACCGTCGACAGGCTGACACCGGCTTCGCGCGCAATATCATGAACGGTTGGTTTGGCCATTCCACCTCCAGGGCCGAATACTCTGCGCACTCAACTGACATACGTCAATCAAGGAACCTTCCGGCGGGATTCGCCGGCGCGCCGGTCCGGAGCTATCCAAGCCGATGTAAGCCGATTCAACACCGGACGCAACTGCGCCCGCACACGGCTTCCAGCCGCAAAGATGCCCGGCAGGATCTGCAGTTTTGCGTCAACCGGGCCTTGACGAATCCATAACTCACGGGCTATGAGTTTAATTCATAACCGAGGGATTATGAATTTCCATGGAACAGCAACACGACATTCTTTTCAGGACACTTGGCGATCCCACTCGGAGGGGGATCTTCGAGCGGCTGTGTGCCGACGGCGAACAGACGGTCGGTGCGCTGACCGCCGGCGCTGGTGTTTCACAGCCGGCCGTTTCCAAACATCTTGGCATCCTGAAACAGGCCGGGCTCGTCCAGGACCGCCACGAAGGCCGCAAGACCCATTACAGCGCAAAGGTCGAAGCACTGGCACCTCTTGTCGACTGGACGAAGAGAATGAACAACTTCTGGCATGCCCGCTTCGATGACCTGGAGGACCTGTTGAAGAGGATGGATCAATGACCACCGAAACCGAAACGCTGTCCGTGATCGTGGAGCGGGAAGTGGCCTTTCCGCCGGAGAAAATCTGGCGTGCCCTCACCCAGCCGCACCTGATCGCGGAATGGCTCATGAAGAGCGACTTCAGGCCGGTCCTCGGCCACCGGTTCGACCTCAGTGCCGACTGGGGCATCGTGAACTGCGAGGTCCGGGAGGTGGAGCCCCACCGATCGCTAGCCTATTCCTGGGACACCAAGGACCTCAGAAGCATCGTGACCTGGACGCTGACGCCCACGGAAAACGGTACGATCCTGCGCATAGAACAGCAGGGCTTCGAACCACATCAACGGCCCTATTTTCAGGGCGCCACCGCCGCCTGGCCGCGTTTTGTGGATGCCATGGAAAAACTATTGGCCGGCCTGGACTGAACACAGCCTGAAACAATCGAGGACATATGACAGCCACACTGAAAGACCCTGCCGGGTCCGGCGGGGACGACCGGCCCGCGCGCTCCCCGTCCCAACAGATCGACCACCGCATCGCCGAACTCGCAGACTGGCGCGGGGAAGTCCTTGCCCTGGTCCGCGGGATTGTCCTGCAGGCAGAACCCGAAGCCATCGAAGAATGGAAGTGGCGGGGTGTTCCGGTCTGGTCGCGCAACGGCATGATCTGTACCGGGGAAACCTACAAGAGCGCCGTGAAACTGACCTTTCCCAAAGGCGCTTCGCTTGAGGATCCCGCGGGGCTTTTCAACTCCAGCCTGGAAGGCAAAACACGGCGTGCCATCGACATCACGGAAGGCGAGGAAGTCAATGTGGCCGCCCTGTCAGCCCTCATCAAGGCGGCATCGGCCCTGAACACGAAGCTGGTTGCAGAGCGGGCTGTAAAGAAGAAACCGGCACCCCGGACCAAGAGGAAATCATCATGACCTGGAATATTCTGATACGCAGGGTTCACCGCTGGCTCTCGCTTGCCTTTACGGCAGCTGTCATCACCAACATCGCTGCCATGGTCATCCCGGGACAGGAAGCAACCGCAATGTGGATCGGTTTGCTTGCGCTTGTTCCCTTGATCCCCCTGCTGATCACCGGCCTTTACCTGTTCGTTCAGCCTTTTGTCCGGAGGCGAAATTCGGCCTGACAAGATCCCGGCGAGGAGCGCATGCCAAGGATATCCGCAGCACAATTCGGAACCGGACTTGCGATCGGAGTGCCCGGCCCGATACTTTGAGCCCCTCATTCGATGGCACCTCAGAAGCAAACCGGCCCATATGTATGCATGAAAAGACGAATGGCTGGAAAAACCTCTCCTCCAGTGAGTAGCATGGCCTTCCGGCCACTCGACCAACGGACCTGATTTCATGCCATTCATCAGATGTCTGACCGCGCTTCTTTTCTGTGTCTGGTCAGGCATTGCTTTTGCCGAAGAAAAACAGACGGATGACGCTCCGGACTACGTGGGATCCGCCACTTGTGCGGGTTGCCATGAGGCGGAAGCCGCGGCATGGCAGTCCTCGCATCACGCCAAGGCGTGGATGGAACCGGGCCCGGACACCGTCGATGGCGACTTTGGCGGCGTCACTTTCACACACAAGGGCAAGACCACTCGCTTTTTCACCAGGGACGGTGGCTATTACATCGAAACCACGGATGTTCCGGGCGAACGGAAGGCGTTCCGGGTCGCGGGTGTCGGCGGCATCACGCCGCTGCAGCAGTATCTGGTGGAGACGGAACCCGGAAAGCTGCAGTCCTTCGATGTCGCCTGGGACCAGATCCAAAAGCGCTGGTACCACATCTACGGCGACCAGGCCCCGCCGCCGCATGACGGCCTGCACTGGACGGGTCCCTACAAGACCTGGAACGCCCGCTGCGCTGAATGCCACGCCACCGGCTTTGAAAAGAACTACGACGCGACCACCCGCAAGTATTCCAGCCGGCAGGCGGAAATCAGCGTCGGCTGCGAAGCCTGCCACGGCCCCGGGGAAGCCCACACTGCCTGGGCCCGGGAGCCCGAAGCCTATGCAAAAAGCCCCTTCCCCGGCACCGGCCGCACCGGGCTTCCGGTTGATTTCTCGCAAGGACTTCAGACAACGGAAGTCGAGCAGTGCGCCGGCTGCCATTCGCGCCGTGAGGCCCTTCTGGACGGCAATCCGTTGCCCGGAACGCCTTTCCACGATGCGTATCGTCTCTCGCCGCTGCGTCAAGGCCTCTATCATGCAGACGGGCAGATCCTGGACGAGGTCTATGTCTACGGCTCGTTCCTGCAATCGAAGATGTTCGCCAACGGAGTGCGCTGCTCGAACTGTCACGACCCCCACAGCGGCCAGTTGATCGCGGAAGGCAATGCGGTGTGCACGCAGTGCCATTCACCCTCGGCCAACGAGGCTTTTCCGGCGCTCACCGCGAAGCTCTATGACGATCCGTCCCACCATTTTCACGAGCCAGGAACGCCGGGGGCCGAGTGCAAGTCCTGTCACATGATCGAGCGGACCTATATGGGCATCGACGGTCGGAGAGACCATTCGTTCCGTGTTCCGCGCCCGGACCTTTCGGCGAAACTCGGCACGCCCGATACCTGCAACGAATGCCACACGGAAAAATCCGCGTCCTGGGCGGCAGACGAACTTGAAAAGCGGTTTCCAAACAGCAGCCATCGCGGTTCACACTTTGGCGAGGTCTTTGCCGCGGCCCGCCAGAACACAACAGGCGCAATCGGAGACGACCTTCTGGCGGTCGCCAAGCAGGGCACTTTTCCCGGCATCGTCCGCGCCTCCGCGCTTGATCTGCTCATGCCCCGCGCCACGCCTGAAATTGCTTCCGAGGCGGCTGCCCTGATCGGCGATCCCGATCCACTTGTGAGAGCAGCGGCCGTGGCGCTGCAGCAGCAGGTGCCCCCTGCCGAGAAACTGCAACGGATCGTGCCCGCCCTCAGCGATCCCGCGCAGTCCGTCCGGGTTGCCGCCGCGCGGCTCCTCATCGGCGCTCCGATTGCCCACATGCCGGACAAGATGGCGAAAGCCGCAGCCAGGGCGAGCGGCGAGTGGCAGAAGTCTCTCCAGAACAAGGCAGATTTTCCGGAAACCCATCTTGTCAGCGGGGGACTTGCGCTCGTCATGCGTCGGCCCCAGGTGGCCGTTCGGGCGTTCGCGGAGGCGACGCGCCTGGATCCGCAACTTGTCAACGCCTGGGTCATGCAGGTGCGTATCCGGATGGCGGTCGGGGACATGGGCGGCGCGCAGCTGGCGCTTCAAAGGGCGCTCCTGGCAAACCCCGGCGACCCGAACCTTCAGGCCTGGCGGCAGCAGCTGGCGCAGTGACGTTTTGCAGGCCCCTGCGCGTGCAAGGGTTTCGTGATATCCATCGGCAGAATCGTTTTTCCGAAGGATCCTTTTCATGAACGCACCGTTCCCCTGGACCAGGGCCACCGCAGAAAGCCGGCTTGAGGCGTCCCTAGAAAGAGCGGCCTCCGACCCGGCGGCTGCGGCCGTCTTCATAAAGTGTCTGGAGGAACGCGCGCGCCGCCAGGCAAAGGCTGCTGCGGCAAAGGACGGCCCGTTGGCCGGCACCCTCATCAGCGTTAAGGCGCTGTTCGATATCGCAGGCGAAGTGACGACGTCGGCAACAACGGTCCTGCGCAACGATCCGCCCGCAAAGACGGACGCTCCGGCGGTTGCCCGGCTGGATGCAGCCGGCGGCGTTTTCGTGGGGATCAGCAACATGTCCGAATTCGCCTATTCCGGCCTCGGGCTGAACCCCCATTACGGCACACCCCGGAACCCGGTCTATCCCGGCTGCGCGCCGGGCGGATCCAGCAGTGGCGGTGCCGTTTCCGTCGCGCTCGGCCTTTGCGATATCGCCATCGGCAGCGACACCGGCGGCTCCTTGCGCATTCCGGCGGCCTTTACCGGTATCACCGGCTTCAAGCCGACACAGGCCTCCGTGCCGATGGCCGGCGGCAAGCCGCTCTCCGACAGTCTCGACAGTTTCGGTCCGATGGCCAGAACCGTCGCTCAGTGCGAACTTGCCTGGCAGATCATGGCAGGCCATGTTCCCGCTCCTTCCACACCGGCCCGCACCCGGCTGGTCGTTCCGGCGAACTTCGGTTTCGACGAGATCGAGCCGCAGGTCGCGGCAGGTTTCGAGGCTGTCCGCAATCAGCTTGTGGAGGCCGGGTTCGAGGTCATCGAGAAAGACCTCGCCTGTATCGACCTCTACCAGCACATCCCCCCCTGGCAGATGACGTCGGTGGAATCGCGTGCCTATTACGAGGATCATTTCCGGGCCTCGCCCGATCAGTTCGATTCACGGGTCCACTCCCGCATGGCCCGCGCCGACGAACTCACCGCCGTCCAATACCGGCAGACACTCAACCGCCGCGCCGCGTTCATTGCCGCTTTCAGGGATGAGCTCGGGGACGACATGCTGCTGCTTCCGACCACACCGACCCTGCCGCCGAAGATCGAAGACCTCGCCGACGACGGCACTTTCAATCACCTGAACCTTCTCGCTCTGCGCAATCCGTCGCTTGCCAATGTCGCCGATGCCTGCGGCATCGCCCTGCC
Organism: Roseibium sp.; assembly: GCF_050301095.1. Classification (GTDB taxonomy): domain Bacteria; phylum Pseudomonadota; class Alphaproteobacteria; order Rhizobiales; family Stappiaceae; genus Roseibium. Next base: position 5,794 of record NZ_JBNKYW010000213.1, on the reverse strand, counting down.
TTTTTCCCATGAAGGCACAGTCCTGAGCGCCATGCTGATCGCCGCCGGAGGCCGGGACCAGGCCCTGCTTGCTTCCTCAAAGGCGGTGGAAGAAGTCCTGACCGGATTGAGCTAGACCAAGAGAAGGAGATTTCAATTGCGTGCGATAACCTATAACCGGTTCGGACCGGCCCAAGACGTATTGACCCTTGAGGACCTGCCGGTGCCGTCCGCCGGTCCAGGGGAAGTGCTGGTCCGGCTGGTCACCTCGGGCGTCAATCCGTCCGACATCCGTGCGCGTGCCGGAGGCAGGCCGGGCGTCACCAAGCCGCCCTTTCCGCAGATCATCCCGCACAGCGACGGCGCCGGTATCATCGAGGCCGTCGGCGAAGGCGTACAGGCCCAGCGGATCGGTGAACGGGTCTGGATCTGGAACGGCCAGTGGCAGCGGGCCTTCGGCACCGCGGCGGACTATATTGCCGTGCCGTCGGATCAGGCTGTCCCGCTGGCCGAGCATGTCTCCTTCGAGGAGGGCGCGGTACTGGGCATTCCCGGCCTTACGGCCTGTCACGCGGTGCTGGGGGGCGGCTCCGTCGAAGACAAGCTGGTTCTGGTCAGTGGCGGCGCGGGCACCGTCGGCAATCTTGCCATCCAGGTCGCGGCCGCTTCCGGAGCGCGCGTGCTGGCAACGGCGCGCGGAGAAGACGGCCTGAAGGCAGCGAAAGACGCCGGGGCGGAGCAGGTCTTCGACTATTCCGATGACAACCTTGCAGAAAAGATCCTCGACTGGACCGGCGGCAAGCTTGTCGAGCGGATCGTCGAGGTAGAATTCGGCAAGAATGTCGAAACCAGCACCCGGATCATCGCCGAACGCGGCACCATCGCCGCCTATTGCTCCGCAAAGGACATGACACCGGTGATGCCGTTCTACCCGCTGATGTTCAAGGCGGTCACCATCGACCTTGTTCTGGTCTATATCCTGTCCGCCTCCCAGCGGCAGGAGGCCATCGGCAATCTGACGGCCCTCCTCGACCGCAAGGCGCTCGATTTCCGGGTCTCGGAGGCACTGGAGCTGGAGGACTGCGCAAGGGCCCATGACATCATTGCCGCCGGTGACAGGGCCGGATCCGTCGTCCTGAAGATCTAAAGCCATTTGCCGCCCGCCCCGCGACGGGGCGGACGGCCAAATGCCCTGACGGTCAAGCCAGCCGGTCTCCCAGCCGGGATGCCAACCGTTTCAGCGCCGCCCTGTTGCGGCTGGTAACCGTCGAGCGTTTCCAGCCGTAAGTCCGGCAGACCTCGGAAAATTTGCCGCCGCCGGCCTTGCACATGATTTCAAACTGCAGCGCCCGCCGGCTGTCGCAGTCCTCGACCTCGGCGAACCAGGTCAGGGCCTCCTCGGCCCTGCTGATTTCCCTGGGGTGAAAGGTCCGGCGCCGCCGGGCGATCCTGCCCTTGTACTCCGGCCAGGCCGTCAACACGTTGCGCGGTCCGTCCACCTTGCCAACAACAGCGATCACCTCGACGGCTTCGATCAGGCGGTTGAAAATTTCTTCAGGCGTATCCGGGATCAATACGGAAGCTCCAAAACAGAATGAGTTGATAATCTTCAAGTGGGTTATGAACCGCGGCCAGCCGCGACAAGCGGCTTGCTGAACGCGGCCATTTTCCCGTTCCTTTGCAAGCCTTCCCGCTAGGCCGCTCTCTCGGCCCTCCGTTCCGCCATCAACCTGTCCAGCTCATAGGAAATGAGGACGGACAGGGTCAGGGTCGGCGCTCCGGGATTGATACGCTTGGCCCGCTCCAGCAGCGCTTCCAGGTCGAGCCTGTCGAACGCCTCCAGAAAGTCCCGGCGCTCCACCCATTCCGGCTTGTTCGCGGCCAGCCACGACACCGCCGTCAGGCAGGGCGCGGACCAGTTGCCACGGTTCTTCTCCGTATCGATCAGGCCGAAGACCAGGCGCAGGTGCCCGGCGCCGTGTTTCTTCAGGATCGTCTGGCAGGTCCTGCGCGCCTTGGACTGGTGCCGCCCGCCGGCGCGGCGCGTGTGATTGACGAAATGCACACCGAATTCCGCCGCGATCCGATCCACTTCTCCGCCTGATGCCATCAAGAGTTTCCTTTCTGCCCGAGCCCGAGCGTCTTTTCCCGCACGCCCCCTTGCAGGGAGGCAAATGCCGCTTCGGCCCGGTCCCGCGCCGACCTCGGCAATTGTTCATGATTTGTTCTTTTCGATGTTTGCCTTGAAACTCGCCTCTTCGTGGCTTCGTCTCCGGCCTCCGCTATTCCGCCCGGCCCCGTCTGACCACCGCCGCGCTTCAGCTGCCGCAGCTCCAGGGTAAGCAGCCGGTTGCGGGCCTTTTCCAACGCAAATTCATCCTCAAGGCGCACACTCGGACGCTCCGCCTTGATCCGGCAAAAGGCGACCCGTTCGCGGGCTTCCTCGATTTCGTCCTTCAACTCACGCATGAAATTTTCTCCCGCTGCCGCCCCTGCGACCGACTGATCCTTCCGGCTCCCCCCATACCGGGACAAACGGACGATGCAGTTGTTCGGCAACTGTCGAGGTCCGTTTTTCATGACACTTCGCGGTTTTCATCTACTCTCCAACGTTTCAAACTCTCCACTTGCAATTCGTACGTATTTTGCGTATGAATGTCAACGTGGAAATCATACGTTTGTACTGATATTACGTATGTAACGTTAACAGGACCGGCTGACAGACCCATGGACGAGAGCACACAATCCGTCGTATCCAGGCAGCTTTCGGAGCTGAAGGACCGCTGCGGCCTTTCCATCCGCGCGATTGCGCGGGAGATGGGCTATCAGAACGCCTCCTCGATCCAGCGCTACTTCAGCCAGGACTATGCGAAGCCCGCCCTGCCGGCCGATTTCGTCGCCAAGCTCCTGCCTGTCCTGGTCGGCAAGGGAGATCCGCTGATCTCACGGGAAGAGGTGCTGGCACTGGCACCGGAATCCCTGACCGATCTCGATGCGGCAACGGTACCTTCGCGGGCCACCGCCCCCCTGGAAATCAAGGGCCAGGTGGCTGCGGGCCTGTGGATGGAAGCAGGTCTTTTCGCCTCCGAGGCGTCTCAAAAGGCAACCTTTTCCGGGGATCTCCGTTATCCTGTCAAATCCCAATACCTTTTGCAAATCAACGGTGAAAGCCTGAACCGCATCGCCCGGAACGGCGATTTCGTTCTGTGCCTCGACTATCTTGAGGCCGGCATCGAGATCAAGTCCGGCGACCTTGCCGTCGTGGAACGCTCAAGGGACGGCGGCCATACGATCGAATGCACCGCCAAACGCGTCATCCGGCACAACGGCGAAATCGAGCTGCGTCCGGAATCCGACGACCCGCGATTTCAGGAACCGATTATCTTCAACGAGCACGACGAAGAAGCCACCGAAGTGCGCATCAAGGCCAAGATCCTGAGCGTCATCCGGCAACTCGACTGAAACCGCACCCAGCTTTTTCATTTTTCATTTGCCTGGTCCAGATGCTGCGGCGTGCAGAAACGCCCGCCGCGGCAAGTCCATCCGGGCGCACCTGGGCCACGCACCCCTATCATACGCATATCGCATACACACATTATTCAATTAATTGACTTGTACGCATTTTGCGTATACTCTTTTCTCGTTATTGAAGGGAGTAATTGATGCCTTTGAACCTCGACACGTCGTTTTTCTCGGTCGTCTGCGAACTCGGCGGCGACCTCTACGTGCCGGAGACCGACCTGCAGGACATGACGTGGAAGCGGATCGTCGCGGACATCCGGAGCGGCCAGTTCGAGCGTGTGAAGGCGGTGCTGGAATTCAACCCTGCGGAAGGCTGGTGCAACGACGTGACGGGCGACGTAATGACCGCCGCTTTTCCCGCTGAAGAGGTCACGGCGACTGACCGCCGGGAGATTAACTGGTCCGATTACCGCTCGGAATGCCTCGACGGGCGATTAGCAGGCGTTGCGGTGACGGTCGCCGCCTGAAGGCCCCGCCACCCGGATGGAAACCGCGCCGCATCCGACGCCAGCAGCCCGGCCCCGGCAAAAAGCACGAAACCTGATTTCCCATGAGAAGCAAACGCCAAGTATCCGGACTTGATGGCAGATGCCTGAAAACCCCACCTTTGGCCCAACAAATTATAATTAATATCTTTATTAATAAATTATCGAGCTGCAGCACCTTCTATCACAACACATTATAAAATAACAATTTTTGCTTGATCGATCAGCTCTCTAACTGGAATTCCGCGATATCAGCCACCCCATTGACTCCTGCAAAAAGTATTATTAGGAGAATCTTGGTCCAACAAATAGACGTGTTTCTCAATTTGAGATGTGTACTGGGATGGAGACGGATTTGGGTGAGGTTTCAGGCAATACCGGTCCGATTGGAGAATCAGCTGTCGACAACGTCGTGCAGCAAATTCGCGATCTGATCGCAAGTTCCAAACTCAAGGTCGGAGACAGCCTGCCAACGGAACGCGATCTTTGCGCCCAGTTCAATGCAAGCCGGAATACCGTGCGCGAGGCGATGCGCATCCTCAAGGCCTATGGTCTTGTTGATGTGCGGCCGAAAATCGGAGCCACAATTACCGACAATCGCATGTCGCGGGCCTTCGAACTGTTTTCCTTCAACACGATGGAACTTTCCCGCAAGACCTTCAGCGACGTGCAGGCTCTGCGAAGCTTGGTCGAGGTGAGTTCCGTCGAAAACATCCTCGACCGCCTGAAGGACCAGGACCTGGACGACCTGAGCGAGATCAACGAGAAGTTGGCTGAAAACCACGACCTGAATGAAGCTTCCGAGATCGACTACGCCTTTCACCTGCGTCTCGTTTCGATCCTCGACAACGCCGCAATCCTTGATGTCTACGCCGTCATGAAGCCCGTGATTCTGCGGATCATGCAAAAGGGCAAGACCCGCAGGACGTTCATGACCGACACCTTCAGCGAGCACGAGGAAGTCGTCGAGGCGCTCGCAGCGCGCGACCGGCTGGCCTTCCAGTACCGGCTGCGCAACCACCTGATGTTCGGTTCCAGGTTTTTCAGCGAGGAGTTGGAAATGTCCGATTGAACACCGGGCCCTTAAGGCCTGGAACAAAGCGGAGGCAGGGAGCGCCGACCAGCCGCGAGGAACCGCTAGCGGGCGCAGCAACGGGAGGAAATGTAATGAATACCATGTTGAAGCTGACGACAGCCCTGTCGGCGCTTGTCGTGTCGGCAAACCTGGCATTTGCCGGACCGCAAGACGTCTCTGGCCCCGGCGTCGAACCAGGCTGTTTCGCCCCCTGGTCCGAGGACACCAAATTTCTCCAGTGGGACGCCAAACCCGGCCCCTACCGGATAGCGGTCGTCAACGGCTTCGTCGGCAATACCTGGCGCATCCAGATGATCAAAACGGCAAAGGCCTTCGCCGAGGATCCGGCGATCAAGGACAAGATCAAGGAATTCAAGGTCGTCTCCACGGGTACGGACGCGCCCGCTCAGCTGGGTGCCATAGAAGACTTCATCAACCAGGGTTACGATGCGATCGTCACCATTGCGGTGTCGCCTGACGGTTTTGACCGCGTGATCCGGCTCGCCGACAAGAACAACGTGGTCATCGTGCCGTTCGACAACGTTCTCGACACCGACAAGGTCATGCAGGTGAACGAGGACCAGCTGGCCATGGGCCGGACCTGGGCGGAATTCGTGCTCAAGGAACTGAAGGCGGAAGGCAAGACCTCCGGCAAGATCCTGGAAGTCCGCGGCCTGCCGGGCAACTCGGTTGACCGCGACCGGTCGATCGGCATCCATGAAGTCCTCGATGC
>NZ_JBNKYW010000212.1:0-39183 GCF_050301095.1 Roseibium sp. | reverse complement strand
GTAAAGGTAAAGGTGGTCGGAACTCAAGGTGCAGCCGGACAGGGCCAGTTCGGCAAGGCCTGTCTGGGCGGAGACGAACATCTCTTCCGGCCCGAAGCGCGACCAGATCGGATAAAGCGTCTGCAGCCATCCGAACAGCAGCGCGTCCTGGCCGCCCGGCACCGCCCGTGTCAGGGATTGGTAGAGATGATGGTGGGTATTCACCAAACCGGGTGTGATAACGCAGCCCCGGGCGGAATGGGTGTCGCCGTCGCTGGTCAGGTCCTTCCCGATTTCCGCGATCACGCCGTCGCGTATCCGGATGTCGGCAGACGGCAACTCGCGGCGGTCGTCATCCATCGTCAGGATGATCTGGGCATCTTTGATGAGAGTTTCAGGCATTGAGCGCATCCCTTGTCTCCCCGTCTCATAGGAATGCGAGAAGCCGGTGGAAAACGGGGGCAAGAACCGGCTGCCGGACTCGTAGGAAAAAAGCGTTATGCTCGTCAACCCAAAATCGGGTCAGCCAGCGACCCCGGACAGACATTGTACTTCATCCTGAGGAAGTGCGAAGCCGGTCTCGAAGCCTGTGCCCGCGAAGGCGGGGAGACAGGCCACTTGCTCAAGAGTTCGCCGCCTGGCCTTCGGGGCGGACCTGAGGGGGCCTCAGGATGAGGTTTTGCTGTGGTGGCACTAAACGGCAAGTGGCCGCAAACCGGTCCTCAGGCCGGTATCCGCAGTTTTGCTCTCAGGCCACCGAGCGGGCTGTCCTCCAGGTATAGGTCGCCACCATGACCACGAGCGATGTCCCGGGCGATGGCGAGGCCGAGTCCGCTACCGGTCTCGTCCATGTTTCTGGCCAGATCCAGGCGATGGAAGGCACGAAAGGCGATTTCGCGCTGGTCCTCGGGAATGCCCGGGCCGTCGTCATCGACAGTAATGATCAGCCAGCGGCCTTCGATGGCACCCTTGACTTCGACCCGGTTGCCGTACTTGCAGCCATTGGTGACGAGATTGGACAGGCATCGTTTCATCGACAGGCGCCGTATGTCGGCTTCTGCCGGGCCGTCGAAGGATGTCGTGACGTCTTGTCCTGAAATTTCGGCTTCTTCCTCCAGTTCTTCCAGCAGCAGGGCCATGTCGGTCTTCTGGATGGCTTCGTCACCGTCGCCCTTGGAAAAGGCCAGATAGTCCTCCAGCATGTGGCTCATCTCGTCCACGTCCTTGCGCATGGCATCGCTCTCGGGTGTGTCGCCCAGAAACGCGAGTTGCAGCCTGAGGCGGGTCAGGATGGTTCGAAGATCGTGGCTGACACCGGCCAGCATGGTGGTGCGCTGCTCGATCTGGCGCTCGATGCGGCGGCGCATATCGATGAAGGCGAGGCTGGCGCGGCGGACTTCGCGTGCGCCGCTGGCCCGGAAGTCCTCTTCCGGACGCCCCCTGCCGAAAGCCTCCGCCGCATTTGCCAGGCGGATGATCGGCCGGATCTGGTTGCGCAGGAAAAGCAGGGCGATGATCACCAGCACGAGGGACGTGGAGAACATCCACACCAGGAAGATATGCGAGTTCGAGGCATAGGTCTGGCTGCGCCTGGTGAAGATGCGCAGGATCGAGTCTTCAAGCTGAATGCGGATTTCCACGAAGCGCGACCGTCCGACGGTGTCGATCCAGAATGGCTTGCCGATCTTCTGGCTGATCGCGTAGCTCAGTTCCTTGTCGATGACGTCGAAAAACGGCTTGGGAGCCGGCGGCGGCAGGGGTTCGAGCGGCATCACGGAAATCGACATGCCGAGGGTGCGCGACGCCAGACCTTCGATCTTGCTGTGATCAAGATCCTGCGGAAAATTCTCCAGTACATAGACGACGGCGGCGATCTCGCGGACAACCGCTTCCGACATGCGGCGCGAGACCAGCTGGTAGTGCCTTTCCATGAAGACGAACACCAGGACCGACTGCAGGATCACGATCGGAGCGACGATGATCAGAAAGGTCCGGGTGAACAGACCCTTGGGCATGATCCGGTACATGAACCGGGAAATCGCCCTGTAGATGAGGATGAGCGGGCTCAGGAGGCCGGCCAGCGGTTTCAGGAGGCCGTTCAGGGGCTGGCGCCGGACAGAGGCTTCGGGATCCGTCATCGAAATGGGCTCAGTCGCAGGCCAGCCGGTAGCCGATACCCCGGACCGTCTGCAAGTAGACCGGATTTCCCGGATCGTTTTCTATCTTCCGGCGGAGCCGGTTGATCTGCACGTCCACCGTGCGTTCCCCAAGCCCGCTTTCGTCGCCGACGATCTTGTGGCGCGGCACGGTCGCGCCGGGCTGCTCGGCGAAAATGGACAGGATCTGTTTCTCCCGGTCCGTCAGACGCACGAGATCGTCGCCGTTCTTGAGTTCGCCGCGGCCGGCATTGAAGGAAAAGGGGCCGAACCGGATTTCTTCCTGTGCGACCACCGGCTGCTGGTTGCCGCGCCGCAGGATCGCGGCGAGCCGGAGCAGCAGTTCGCGCGGTTCGAAGGGTTTGGCGAGGTAGTCGTCGACCCCAGCTTCCAGGCCCGCAATCCGGTCGGTGGCCTCCGATCTTGCCGTGAGCATGAGGATCGGCACTTCCGAATCCTGCCTGAGAGCGGCGGCAAGTTCCAGCCCGGTTTCCCCGGGCATCATCACGTCCAGGATGATCAGGTCGAACGCCAGGCCGGACAGGCACGTGCGCGCTTCGGCGGAATTGGCCGCACTGGAGACCCTGTAGCCGTTTTCCTTGAGCAACCGGGAAAGCAGGTCCCTGATCCGCTTGTCGTCATCTACCAGGAGAATGTGGTTGGCATTGTCGTCAGGCACCGGAGCATTCATGTCGGCCGTACTGTCCCTGTTGTTGGTATGATCAGTCCTTCAGGTCATACGGGCTGCGAACAAGCTTGAGCACTTCGGCCCTTGCCTCGGGATCGATCATTTGCAGTAGAAATCTACGGATAATTTCCTCGCTGCCATCTGGCAATCCAATTAGGGCACGTTCAAGGCGCTTCTGCTGCAACTGCGTCAGGTCGACGGCGAGAGCGTGGCCACTTTCCGTGGTGTAAAGCAGGCGCTGGCGGCGGTCGTGATGACCCTCGCGCTGCTCGATGATGCCTGCATCGACCAGCTGTTTCAGAACGCGCCCGAGGCTCTGCTTGGTGATTTTCAGGATGCCGAGCAGGTCGGTTACCATGATGCCGGGATTTCGCTCGACAAAATGCAGGACCCTGTGGTGCGCCCGGCCGAATTCGTATTTTGCCAGAACGTCGTCCGGATCCCCGGTAAATTCACGATAGGCAAAGAACAGCAGTTCGATCAGATCATAGGGCAGCGTCTCGCCGCCGCCTTCGTCTCCGCTTGCGGGATGCGCGTCATCATCTTCGCGCGAGGCGGAGGAAAGCGAGGTTTTGAAATTTACGTCAGTCATATTGACTTAATTCTGGTCGATTGTTACTTGTCAGCGGCTGCGAGCGAAAGGATCGGTCTTTTTGGTGCATTTTTCCGCATCAGATGATAAACGAATCCGATCAAGATCGCCGCAGTTATCAGGATACCGATAGTTGGCGTGCTGTGCAAAAGATACGGCGGTGAATTTGGCGCAAGTCTTTGGCGTCATTCACCTCTGTTACAGGAAAACAAAACACGCTCAAAGAGCGAGCGGGAGATGAAAAATGGCTGGAACGCCTTTTGATCAGCTCAGTGGAGACATCTGGTACGACGGCACGTTCGTACCCTGGGCGGATGCCAAACTGCATGTGCTCAGCCACGGGCTGCACTACGGCAGCAGTGTCTTCGAAGGCGAGAGGGCCTATGGCGGCAGAATCTTCAAGTCCGCCGAACATACCGAACGTCTGCTGGAATCGGGCCGTATGCTGGGGTTCGACATTCCCTGGACGACCGACCAGATCAACGCAGCCAAGGAAGAAACCCTGGCGCGCATGAACCTGACGGATGCCTACATCCGTCCCGTTGCCTGGCGGGGCAGCGAGATGATGGGCATTTCGGCCCAGCACAACACCATTCATCTGGCGATTGCCGCCTGGGAATGGCCGAGCTACTTCAAGCCGGAAGAGCGGCTCAAGGGCATTCGCCTGGATCTGGCGGACTACCGCCGGCCTGATCCGAAAACCGCGCCCTACAAGGCCAAGGCGGCCGGTCTCTACATGATCTGCACCATTTCCAAGCATACTGCGGAATCCAAGGGGTATACCGACGCCCTCATGCTGGACTGGCGCGGCCAGGTGGCCGAGGCCACCGGCGCCAATGTCTTCTTCATCAAGGACGGCAAGATCCACACACCGACGCCGGACTGTTTCCTGGACGGCATCACCCGCCGGACCGTAATCGGTCTTGCCCGGGACCGCGGCATCGAGGTGATCGAGCGGGCGATCCTTCCGGACGAATTGTCCGGTTTCGAGCAGTGCTTCGTCACCGGAACGGCGGCCGAGGTGACGCCGGTATCCGAAATCGCCGGCAACCACTTCCAAGTCGGCGACATCATCAAGACGCTTATGGAAGATTATGACGCTGCCGTACGCCCGGAGGCGCCCAGCCTGCAGGCGGCAGCGAGCTGAGCGGATGGACAGTTCTGGAGAAGGCGGGCAGTGCCCGCCTTTTTCATGTCCGGACAGGTTTGACCGGGTAGAATGATCGTTCTACATGAGAGTGTGGAACGATCATTCTACTTGAGGTGTGCCATGGCAATTCCGAACAGGATGAACGGTGTGGTCCTGACGGGCCATGGAGGACTGGAGACGCTTGTCTGGCGCGAGGACCTTCCGGTCCCCCAGCCCGGCAGGGACGAGGTCCTGATCCGGGTTCTGGCTGCGGCCGTCAACAACACCGACGTGAACACGCGCACGGGCTGGTATTCCCGGAGCGTGCGTGGCGATACGGCTTCAGGCGCCACGGAAGGCTATGAGCCGGCCGATGGTGCCGTTGGCGGCTGGGCCGGCAAGCCGCTCGACTTTCCGCGAATTCAGGGCGCCGACTGCTGCGGCGAGATTGTCGCCGTGGGCGCGGATGTTTCCAGGGCACGGGTCGGCGAACGTGTCCTGGTCCGGACCATGCAGAGCATTCAGGGCGAGGGAAACCGCCCATCCGTCTGGACCTTCGGGTCCGAATGCGACGGCGGTTTTGCCGAGTTTGCCGTGGCGAGAGGAAAGGACGCGCTGGCGGTAACGTCTGATCTGTCCGATGTCGAGCTTGCGTCCTTTCCCTGCGCCTATTCCACTGCCGAGGGCATGCTCCAGCGCGGCGTTGTCGGAGCGGAACGGGTGCTTGTTACCGGAGCATCGGGTGGTGTCGGATCGGCGGCGATCCAGCTGGCGAAGCGGCGCGGCGCCCATGTGACGGCGGTGACCAGTGCCTCGAAGGCGGCGGATCTGCTTGCGCTCGGTGCCGACGAAACGCTCGACCGGGAAGAGGAGCTTCCGGCGCTTGCCTTCGACGTGGTGCTCGATCTCGTGGGAGGGCCTCGCTGGGAGAAAGTGATCGGTTCGTTGCGCAACGGCGGCCGTTATGTCACCTCCGGCGCGATTGCGGGCCCCATCGTCGAACTGGACCTGCGCACACTCTATCTGCGCGACCTGTCGCTTCTCGGCTCAACCTTTCAGCCGGACAACGTCTTCGAGGATCTCGTCCGCTATATCGAGGCGGGCGAGGTCCGGCCCGTCGTGTCCGCGGTTTTCCCGCTCCGGGAACTGCGCGCGGCGCAGGAAGCCTTTCTGGCCAAATCCTTCGTCGGCAAGATCGGCATTCAGGTTGCCGCGGACAGCGAGCCGTAGTGCTTCATTCCGCAGATGCAGGGCTGTCGTGCAGGGCGTGGAACATGCGGCCGCGCTCCGCATAGAGGATGCAGCCGATGGCGCACAGGCCATAGACGGTGAAGGCCAGCCCGAGCGGTTGCGTGGTGCCGTTGAAGAGCTGACCCATGACAAAACCCAGAACAGCCCCGCCTAGCGTGGAAACGGTTCCGATCACCGAGGAGGCGGTTCCGGCGATGGCGCCGAGCGGTTCCATGGCCATGGCGTTAAAATTTGCGCCCATGAAGCCGAAGGAGGTCATGATCAGCGTCGTCAGCACGAGGAAAGCCCAGAAGTTCTCCAACCCGAACAAGGGCAGGAGGAACACGACGAGGCCGAGGCCTGTATAAATCAGAGCGGCGACATGGGAGAGGCGGCGCATGCCGATGGCTTCCACGAGCTGGGCGTTTGTGAACGAGGCTCCGGCCATGGTGACGGCAATTGCGGCGAAGACGATCGGAAACAGGGTTCCGAGTCCGAAGATATCGACAAAGATCTGCTGGGACATGGCCAGGAATGAAAACAGCCCGCCGAAGATGAAGGCGGTGCCGAGCATGTAACCGAAGCTGATCCGCGTGGTGACGGCCGTCCTGTAGGCGCTGGTGATCGTCGAGACGACCATCGGGCGACGCTTTTCCGGGGCCAGGGTCTCCGGCAGGCGCATTGCCGACCACAGCATCATGATCACTCCGGAAAGGAGCAGCAGAGCGAAGATCCAGTGCCATCCGGCGATCAGCAGCACCGCCTGACCAATTGAGGGAGCTATGACGGGAACGGCCATAAAGACCATCATGACCAGGGACATGACCTTGCCCATTTTCCGGCCCGTGTAACAGTCGCGCACAACAGACAGCGCGGCAACGCGCGCCGCCGCGCAGCCGACGCCCTGGAGGATACGGGCGACGAGGAGTTGGTCGAGGTCTGTTGCGAAAACGCAGAAAATGCTGGCCAGGCTGTAGATCGCGAGACCGCCCACCAGCACCTTGCGCCTTCCGAGGGCGTCCGTTACGGGCCCGAAGAACAGTTGACCGCCGCCGAAACCGACGAGATAGGACAGCAGGACAAGCTGGCGGTTGTTTTCCTCGATGATATTGAGCGCGTTGCCGATGGCCGGCAAAGCGGGCAGCATGACGTCGATCGCCATGGCGTTGAGCGCCATGATCATGGCAATGATGGAGACGAACTCGGCAAAGGGAATGCCAGGTTCGCGCAGAACTTCGATGTTTTCAGCCGACGCGGAATCGCCCGCTGCCAACTCGTTGGAAGTGTCGGAAAGTTCGCTCGTGTCTTTCACAATATCGGGACCAATTCAAAAGCACGGCGTCCTTCGCAGAAGGCGCCAGGAAAATTGTGACGGAAAAAGGCAGGACAATACGGCCGGCAGGGACGTCCCAGATTACGGGAGAACCTGGGGCTTCGTCCAGCGCTCAGCGTCCTTGTCGTCTTCCGCCTTGGCTGCCACCCAGGAGCTGGCGTCGCCGGAGACGAGATGTTCCTTTTTCCAGAAAGGGGCGCGGGTCTTGAGGAAATCCATCAGGTAATCGGCGGCTTCAAAAGCCGCCCGGCGGTGTTTCGAGGCAGCGACCACCAGAACGATGTTTTCTCCCGGAGCGATCTTTCCGAACCTGTGGATGACGGTCAGACCCGACAGCGGCCAACGGGCAAGGGCTTCGCGGGCAATGCGGGTCAGTTCCGTCTCCGCCATGCCGGGATAATGTTCCAGCTCAAGCGCGCTCAAGGTTCCGGATTCATCCCGGCAGAGGCCGGTAAAGGTGACGAGCGCACCGACATCACGGCGCCCGTCCGTCAGGCGGCGGCCTTCGGCGGCGGCGTCGAAGTCTTCTCTTTGAACCCGGACAAGAGGCGAAGCGGTCATGGTTCAGCCGCCCGTCATCGGAGGAAAAAAGGCTATTTCCCGGGCATCGCCGATGAGAGCGTCGGGCTCCACATGGGTCTGGTCGAGCGCAACGCGGATGGCCTCCTCTTCCTCGAAGGCGGCAGCGTGGTTTGCATCCAGCGTCTTCAGGTGGCCGATCAGGTCCGCAACGGTTTGAACGCTGCCGGGCAGCTCGATCGTTTCTTCTTCAAGGCCTACCCGTTCGCGGACCCAGGCAAAATAGCGGATGTTCATGCGACCCCTCGATGATGCGCAGGCTACTCGGTGATGAGATGGCCGATCCCGGCCCGGAAATAATCGTATCCCGTATATAGGGTCAGCAACGCGGCGAGCCAAAGGGCGATCAGGCCGAGATCCGTCGTGTACTGGAAGACGGTATCGCCCGCCGGCCCGGCCAGCAGGAAGGCGATGGCAATCAGCTGCACGGTCGTCTTCCACTTTGCCAGCTTCGTCACCGGCACGCTTACCTGCAGTTCCGCCAGGAATTCGCGCAGGCCCGACACCAGTATCTCGCGGCACAAGATGATGATCGCGGCAGCCATCGACCAGTTGCCGATGGTGCCGTCACCGGCCAGCATCAGCAGGCTGACGGACACCAGCAGCTTGTCCGCGATCGGGTCCAGCATGCGGCCAAGCGCGGATTGCTGCTGCCAGGCACGGGCAAGATAGCCGTCGAAGAAATCGGTGATTGCCGCCACGACGAAAATGGTGAGGGCAATCCAGCGCGGTGTGTGGCCTTCAAAATAAAAGCAGGCCGCGACAGCCGGAACCGCCAGAATGCGCCCGTAGGTCAGGAGGTTGGGCAGGCTCAGTACAATGCGTCGTGACATATCGGCTTTCAGAACTCAGTCAAGGGAACCGGGCATTTTCGTCCGCTGGGCGTACTCCCTGCTGCATACCGTCAAAGACACCGCCCTGAAAAGGCTTAGGTGCGGCGGAAGCAGGTATTTCAGCTCACATTCTCTCAATCGAACAGGCTATCGCCCTGCTGGTCGATCATCAGCTTGGCCTTGCGGATCATTTCGTTGGCGGCGCTTTCTTCGTCCGGCAAGGTGTCGGCACGGATGAAGGTGTGGCGCCTCGTCGTCTCGCCCTCCTGCTTTTCGATCCGGCCGCTGACCTGCCATTGACCACCGGCCGGTGTCGGCTCGGCGATGATCAGATAGTCTTCATAGGTCACGGTCACGGCATTCGACGCCGCTTTCTTGCCTTCACCGCTTCCGCCGAAAAGGGACTTGAACATCTTGCCGATCATACTGGCACCTGTCTCCAACCTGTTTGTCTTCTTTTAGGCGGACGGGGGGTGGGCTTCAAGAGGCACATGTGACGTGGAGAAATCCGGAACACCCGGCGGGCATCCGGACAAACCTTGAAAAGGCTATCGGACGGCTCCAGCCAGTGCCAGCATCGCGGCGACGATGGCCTCCGGCCGGTCTTCCTGCACAAGATGCCCGGCTTCCGCGACAGGCACACATGGCCTGTCTGAAATAAGGGATGCCAGACGCTCCCCCTTTTCCAGCGGAATCCAGTCGTCCCGTTCTCCCCAAAGGACATTAACCTGACAATCCAAGCGGCCGTAACTGTCCTGAACTTCATCTGTGTAACGCTGATCCATCTGGGCAATTTGGCGATAGAAAGCCGGCTGGCCGACAGGTCCGAGCCACGGTGCGCAATAGATGTCCATCGCATCTTCCGGGAGCGGATTGTGAGCTGCCGTTTGCAAATAAGCCTTCAGCAATGCGCGGTGCATGTAGTCCGGCATTCCTGAAAATGCGGCTTCATGCCGGCGGACGTGCTGAACAAAAGGCGATCCCCAGGGCGCCAGTGCGACAGCGTCGAAAATCGTCAGGGAGGCGTAACGAAGACCGTTGAGGTAATAGGCGCGCAAGGCGGTCGCTCCACCGAAGTCATGAGCAAGGACATGCGGGCGCTCCAGTTCCCACTCGCGACACAAGGCTGCAAGAACCTTGTTCTGCACCGCGAGAGAAATATCCTGACCTTCGCGCATTTCCGAAAGACCGTACCCCGCAAGGTCGAAGTAATACACCGTGAAGCAGCTTGTCAGGTGAGGAACAATCCGGCGCCAGACCTGAGATGAAAACGGCGTGCCGTGAATGGCGACAAGAGGTGCCCCGTCCCCCTGTTTTCCCCACCTGATGGCATTTCCATTGATCGTGGAAGTGTTGGGCAGATCAAGCATGAAAGTACTCATATTGACATTTAGCTAAGTGACTATATGAATGGATCATGGACAGGTCAATACAGGTCAAGGCCCTGACCAGTGAAACGCGCATGGCGATCATGAAGCTTCTGGCTGAGCCTGAGAAACATTTTGGACAACAATGGTCTGCGAACCCGGTTGAATTCGGTGTCTGCATGACACTGATCGCGGAAGCACTTGAAGTTGCTCAGCCGACCGTCAGCCGTCATTTGGAACTCCTGAGGCAGGCCGGTTTCATCACTGTCCGTAGGCATCAGAAGTGGGCCTACTGCAAGCGACAGGAAGGCGTGCTCCAGGACTATCTGGATTGGCTCGGACGGGAACTGGCGATCGAAAAGCCCAAAGAGCGTGTCTGACGGCTCAGGACGATCCGTTATCCAGGTCGGACGTTTCGGAAGAGCCGTGCTTGAACAAGCGGTCGTACTCGCCGGTCTGGCGTAGTTTTCGCAAGCCGCTGTTGAAACGGCTGCAGAGTTCCCGGCCGGATTTCAGTTGCTTGGAGACGATCACCCGATAGTCCCATCGAACGTCAACGTCTTCGAGCGGTTGGTACTTTTCGACTTCCCCTTGAGTGAAGACGGCGGAAATGGCATCTGCGGCCACCAGTTCGTTTCCCATCACCAGATTGACGCGGCCGACACGAAGCATCTTGAACAGATCCTCAAGCGTGCTCTGACGAAAGATCGTGACCTTGTCCTCGGCAACAAGCCTGTCCATGTCCTCACCCATGGCGGCGCCGTGCAGAACTCCGATGCTCAGGCCTTCGAAATCGTCGAAGCTTGCGGCCCTGACCGGCCGGTCCGTGGAGTGAAAGAACTGCTCCCGCTCTGTCAGAACAGGGTCGCAAAAATGAAAATACGGCTTGCGGTCCTCGGTAATGCCCCAGCCGGCCGATACGGGCCAGCGCCCGTCCTTCGTTTCAAGCAGCGCCCGGTTCCAGGGAAAGAAACCGTACTCAACCTGCAGGCCTTCCAGTTCGAACGCGCGCGTGACGACCTTCGCATAGGTTCCGTATCCCTCCGCGGTTTCGGAAAAATAGGGGGGCCATTCGCCGACGGCGATCCTGATCCGAAGGTCCTGGGCGTAAACCGGCGCGAGATTGAACAGGATGGCCAACCCGGCTGCGAGGCATGTGCGAGTGTTAAGACCGAAAGGCAAAAACGATCTGGTCCACTCGAAGATTGGCACGGCAAAAGTCCTCAGAAAGGGATTTCCGAATAGGCTAATACCATATTTCTAGCGAATCTTTGAAAAGAGAGAGTGAATTTGGAAAAAGAAAGTTTGGGGCATCTGGTAATCGTAAGTTTTTCGAATGAAAATGAAGTCAAGACGGGCGTTACACCACGTAATTTGTCAGTGCGTTGGAAAGATGCGCGACTGACAACACAAACGGTCGGGTCGATGTCAGCTATTCTTGCCGGAGCCGGCGCGCGGCTGGTTGGGCCAGGCGCTGTTACCCCAGCTTGCGTTCCGCCCAGTGGCTCCGGCAAAGCGGCACGTAGCGCTCGTTGCCGCCGATCACCACCTGGTCGCCTTCTTCCACGATGTGCCCCTCACCATCGAGACGGGCGACCATCGTGGCCTTGCGGCCGCACCAGCAGATGGTCTTGATTTCCTTCAGGTTGTCTGCAAGTGCCAGCAGCGCGGCACTTCCCGGGAACAGCTTGCCCTGGAAATCGGTGCGAAGACCGAAACACATCACGGGAATGCGCAGCTCGTCGCAGACCTTGGCGAGTTGCCAGACCTGCTCCTCCGTCAGGAACTGCGCTTCATCGACAAAAACGGCATCAATCGGAGCTTTTCCGTGTTTCTCGCGGACGTGTTCAAAGAGGTCGTCACCGGAGGAAAAGATGTCGGCCTCGGCAGCCAGCCCGATCCGGGAAGCTATCCGGCCCTGGCCGCCACGGTCGTCGAAGGCTGCGATCATGAGCAGCGTATTCATGCCGCGTTCTTCGTAGTTGTAGGCCGCCTGCAGCAAGACGGTCGACTTGCCGGCATTCATGGAGGAGTAGTTGAAATAGAGCTTGGCCATATGTCCGGATCGGGAATCGGGTGAAAGGATGCCGCAGTTTTCCCAATCCCGGGCTCAGGCTCAAACACTTTCAGGTTTAAGTCACAGCCAATCTTTCAACTAAGGTGATTATTGCCGCCCGTCTTCACGGAGCGCGGGGATGCCTGAGCAAACGATGGTCTACTGTCCGTCTTTCAGACCAAGCTCGACGATAAGCGGCACGTGATCGGAACCGATATGGGGCCCAAGCGAGACCTTCACCACCTGCAGACCCTCGGTGACCGCGAACTGATCGACCGGCGCGCCCAGGATCCAGTGCAGCCGGTAATCGAAAAAGAACCGCGTGGTCTGCGGAAAGCCGCCGGGGTAGGCGGTTTTCAGGCCGTTCTTCTCAAGAGTTTCCTGAAACCTGCCGGACCAGGGCGAACTGTTCCAGTCGCCGATTGCAAGCACCGGACCGTCCCCGGCGGCTTTCAGCTCATCTATGATCCTGTCGACCGTGTCGAAATAGGCCCGTTTGCTCAACCAGCGGGATTCGGTTCGCGGGCTGTCCGGATGGATCGCCAAGAAATGCAGCGGCCCCGCACCCGTTTCGAGGGTGAGGGAAAGCACTTCCCGGTCGGCGTCGTAATAGACGTTAGAACCGGAGGGCAACTCTCCACGGACGATAGTGGACTCCGCATTCAGCACGGGAAAGCGGGAGTAGACGGCAAGTCCGCCAAGGTCTCCCACCTTCAGATGTTCCGGAAAGCCGTTTGCCCCCGCGCTGCCGACCGGCAGGCCAAGGCGTTGCCAACGCCGTTCCTGCAGCCACCACAGGGTTTCCTGGATGACGACGATGTCCGGCTGCTCCCGTTCCAGAAAGGCCTGGAGGACCGCGTCGCCCAGAAACAGATGTTCGACGTTGATGGAAATGACCTTCAGCGGCAGGTGTCCGTCCGCAAGAGGTAACGTCTCAACGGTATTGCTGATGGTGCGTGCCGCAGTCAGGCCGGCAAGCGTGACAAGCGCGAGGCAGGCCGCGAACCAGAGCGTCCTGTAAAGAAAGGCGAGTTTGTGACGGAGAAGCAGGCCGGCGCCACCGGCCACGCAACCGGCCAGGCCACCAGCGAGAAATTGCCGGAGGAAAAAGCTCATGTTGTCGGCGAACCAGTGGTCGGGAGCGGCAAAATTCAGCAGGCCCAGTGCGCTGGAGAAGAGCGCGCCAAGGCTGCCGCACCAGCAGACCAGCGATACCAGGGAGACGAACGTTGGTCGGCGCGACCGGGAATTTCCTGAAAACATTCAATTGCCGACTTTGAGAAGCGGAGAATGCCGGAAGGCATAACACAGTCCGCTGGGGCCTGCACGCCCGGATGAAACGGAGACCGGGCGGTACGTGGCCTCCAGCCGGCCGAAGCCCGTCTGGAGGCCCATGGTGACGGTCACTCGTGAAAATGGTCATAGACCAGCTTGGCGATCGCCTCGGAAATGCCCGGCACCGCCGCCAAATCGTCGACACCGGCTTTCGAGACCGCCTTGGCGGTGCCGAAATGGCGCAGCAGGGCCTTCTTCCGTGTCGGGCCGATCCCGGCGATTTCGTCCAGAGGATTGCGGGCAATATCCTTCTTGCGGCGGGCCCGATGGCTGCCGATGGCGAAGCGGTGGGCTTCATCGCGCAGGCGTTGGACGAAATAGAGCACCGGGTCGCGCTCCGGCAGCATGAAGGACTGCCGTCCGGGGATGAAGAATTTCTCCCTTCCGGCGTCCCGGTCAGGCCCCTTGGCGATACCGACCAGCGGCACATCCGTGATGCCGAGGCTCTCCAGCGTCTCCCGGGCGGCGGTGAGCTGGCCCTGGCCGCCGTCGACCAGAACGAGATCGGGCCAGGCAGGCATGTCGGTCACGGCCGGCGCGGATTCCTGCGCCTCGTTGTCCTCGTCTTCCAGACTGTCCGTAGCCGCAATGGCTTCGGCAAGCTGAACACTTTCCCTCGGGTCTTCCTTCAGGAGACGGGAAAAGCGGCGCGTCAGCACCTCGCGCATCATGCCGTAATCGTCCCCGGGGACCAGATCCTCGGACTTGATGTTGAATTTCCGGTACTGGCCTTTGGCGAAGCCTTCCATCCCGGCCACGATCATGCCGCCGACCGCATTGGTGCCCATGATGTGGGAGTTGTCGTAGACCTCGATCCGGCGCGGTGCCGTCTGAAGGTCGAATGCCTCCGCGACGCCCTTCAGGAGGCGTGCCTGGCTCGAGGTCTCGGCAAGGCGGCGTCCGAGCGCCTCGCGGGCGTTGGTAAGGGCGTGGTCGACCAGCTCCTTCTTTTCGCCGCGCTTGGGCCGTGCAACCTCGACCTTGCGGCCTGTGCGTTCGCTCAAGGCCTCGGACAACAGGTCCCGTTCGGAAATGTCGTGCGACAGAAGGATCTGCCGTGGTGCCGGCTTGTCGTCGTAGAACTGGGCCAGGAAGCTTTCCAGGATGTCGGCCTCTTCCAGGGACTTGTCCGCCTTGGGAAAATAGGCGCGGTTGCCCCAGTTCTGACCGGTGCGGAAGAAGAACACCTGCACGCATGTCTGCCCGCCTTCCTGGTGGATGGCAAAGACGTCGGCTTCTTCCACGGTCTGCGGATTGATGCCCTGGTGGGCCTGAATGTGGGACAGCGCCGACAGGCGGTCGCGGTAGATGGCGGCGCGTTCGAATTCCAGAGCGGCGGAGGCCGTTTCCATCTGTTGGGCGAGCTGCTGCTTGATCAGTTGGCTGCGGCCCGACAGGAATGCCTTGGCTTCGGAGACGAGCCTGGCATAGTCCTCCGGGGCGATCTCCCCGGTGCACGGACCGGAACAGCGCTTGATCTGGTATTGCAGGCAGGGCCGCGTGCGGTTCTCGTAGAAACTGTCCGTGCAGGTGCGGATCAGGAAGGCCTTCTGCAGCGCATTGATGGTCCGGTCCACCGCGCCGGCGGAAGCGAAGGGACCGAAGTATTCGCCCTTGCGCTTGCGCGCGCCCCGGTGCTTGACGATGGCCGGAGCCTCGTGGTCGCCGGTCACGAGGATATAGGGGAAGGACTTGTCGTCACGCAGCAGCACGTTGAAGCGCGGGCGCAGGCGCTTGATCAGGTTGGCTTCCAGCAGCAGCGCTTCCGGCTCTGTCCTGGTAACGACGAATTCCATCGCCGCCGTCGACATGATCATGCGCAGGATGCGGTTGGACTGACCTTGCAGCCGCGTGTAGCTGGTCACCCGCTTTTTCAGGCTTCGCGCCTTGCCGACGTAAAGAACGTCACCGTTTTCATCCAGCATCCGGTAGACGCCCGGGCCGTTGGGAAGGCGTTTCACCTCGTCGGCGATCACCTCGACGCCCTTTTTCACGGGGGCTGCCTTTTCGGCTGCCGGATCCTCGGCCGGCTTATGGGAATCAGACGTGTCTTCCATGCCCGACATTTAAGGCCGATCGGGAGCGGGGGAAAGAGGGAGGACCGGCCGCGTCGGGGTCACGCCACGTGGCCGAGCATATAGACCGTCGCGATGTAGAGGCAGTAGGCGCTCGTCATGACCAGGCCGGAAATCTTGCCGAGGCAGATGCGGCAGCCGGCAAGCAGGGTGAGCAACAGGGCGCAGGCCAGCATCACCCAGATATCGAGCTTCAGCACTTCCTGCGGAACGTCGATCGGCACCACAACGGCGGTGATGCCGATGATGGCCAGAAGATTGAAGATGTTGGATCCGATGACGTTGCCGATGGCCACCGCGCCATGCTGGCGGACGGCGGCCATCACGGTAGTGGCCAGTTCCGGCAGGGAGGTGCCGAGCGCGATCACGGTCAGGCCGATGACGGCTTCGCTGACGCCCCAGGCGGTTGCAATCGAGGTCGCTCCGGAAATGGTGAAATGTGCGCCGAGCGGGAGGCCGATCAGTCCGAGAAGGATGTAGACAAGGGCGATCCAGACCGAATCCGGAACATCTTCGACATCGTCCAGCGCGTCGTCCACTTCAAGTTCCGCGGTGGCGACCGCGGCACCCGCCGCTATCGCCTTTTGTTCCTTGCGGTGCTTGCGGGCGGCCATCGCCGAGACGGCAAGGAAGGCGCCGAGCAGGACCAGGAGAATGAAGCCCGCGAAGAGACCGATCGGAGTGAAGAAGCACAGGGCGATGAAAAGGAGGGTCACGCCCACCATGAAGACGGCATTGCGGGTTGCGCCGGATTCTCCGCAAGGCGTCGCTGCGATCATGGCCGGCAGGCCAAGCACCAGCAGCACGTTGGCGATGTTGGATCCGACCACATTGCCGATGGCGATACCGCCGGCTCCTTCCAGGGCAGCCTTCAGGGAAATCACCAGTTCCGGGGCAGATGTACCGAAGGCCACGATTGTCAGGCCGATGACGAGGTTGGGAATGCCGAGCCGCTGCGCGATCCCGACCGAACCCCTGACCAAGACATCGCCGGCGATAATCAGGACAACCAATCCGCCCGCGAGGCTTATGTAGTCAAACAGCATTCTTGTTTCCGGTCCGGGTCTGGGGTGATCAATGTGCGCAGCTGAAGAAAAGGGCGCCACATGTCAGCTGGGCGCCTTATACGCAATAGATTGGTATGGGGAAAGCCGGACACAAGCATCTTTGTCGTCTCCGTGGATGCATTTTTCTGTTGTCATTGCAATTTGCAAGCGAAGTTAGCCTTTCTTCAGCCTGTCAGAAAGTTGCCTTTATTCGTCACCAAAACACCCAGATCTCAATCCCGATCCGCCACAAATGGTCTCCATATCTGTTTCGAGGAGGAAGTGTGGGGGCGTGGCTTTGCCCGTCCAACTCGCAACTGGCCGGAGAGATCCGGCCAACTCAGTTAGGAAAGTGGATCTGGAGTATCTATGATGAAACGTCTTGCACTTGCTGGTCTGGTTCTGACAGCCGGTACCGCCCCGATCCTCGCGGCGGATCTGCCGCAGGCGCCGGCACCAGCCTATGAGGCGGTTCCGGCCACACAGCAGTCCATCGACTGGACCGGCTATTACCTCGGTACCAACCTCGGCTGGGCCTTTGGGGATTTCGACAACAGGACGAACGGCAGCGCCAGCCTCGGTACAAGCGATAACGGCGTCGCCGGCGGTGTTTACACGGGCTACAACTTTCAGGTGACGCCGAACGTGGTGCTCGGTGCGGAAGCAGATTTCACGCTGACCGATCTTGAGCGTTCGCGCACCAACGGCGGGTTGACCCTCAAATCCAGCTCAGACTGGAATTCCAACCTGCGCGCACGTCTGGGCTACAGCTTCGACCGCTACCTCATCTACACGGCCGGTGGTCTGGCGCTTGCCGATCTGGAAGTCTCCGGCAACGGCGACAAGGACAGCAAGACGGCCCTCGGCTGGACCCTCGGTGCCGGCGGGGAGGCCGCGATCACCAACAACATTTCCGCAAGGATGGAATATGTGTATCAGGATTTCGGCAGCCAGGACTTCAATCTGAACGGAACCGGGGTCAGCTCGGATTTCAGCAACTCGCAGATCCGTTTCGGCCTGGGGTACAAGTTCTAGGCAATCAATCCATACGACCGACAGCCCGGCACTGCGAAGTGCCGGGCTTTTTTGTTACAAGTGGTTACAAGCTTTTCAGAATTTCGCCTCAGGAACGTGATAGATCTGTTTTCCGGATCTGAAATGCTGCACGCGGCATTGACGGTTCCGGGACTCAAGTGGAGATGTGAATGCGGTTCTTGATGCGCGGACTGACGGGTCTGGCATTGATGGTGGTAATGATCGGGTTTGCCGGCTTCGGCGCCTATCGGCTTTACAGTGCCATGACGGCGGAGGAGGGCGTGCACAGGAAGCAGGCCACCGAACGGCAATACACCGTCAACGTCGGCAAACTCGAAGCTGAAACCGTCGCGCCGGTGACGACCGCCTATGGTCAGGTCGAAAGCTGGCGAACGCTTGAGCTGCGCGCAAGTTCGGAAGGCCGCCTGGTGGACGTCGCCGGCAAATTCCGGGACGGTGCGGCGGTCGCCGAAGGAGATCTGCTTTTGAGCATCGATCCGGCCAACGCCCGCTTCCAGATGCTGGACGCGGAAGCCGCTTACGCCGATGCGGAAGCGCAGAAGGCGGAGGCCGAGGAGGCTATTGTCGGTGCCGAGCAGGAAATGCAGGCGGCCCGTCGGCAGCTTGACCTGCGCAAGCAGGCCCTGGAGCGCCAGCGGCAGCTCAAGGACAAGGGCTATTCGACAGCCGTTCAGGTGGAAACCGAGGAATTGGCAGTGGCCGCGCTGGAACAGGCGCTGAGCAACCGCCTGCAGTCCGTCGTCACTGCCCGCAAGCGCATCGAGCGTATGGATCTGACGGTCAAGCGTGCGCGGCTTGCCCTTGAGGATGCGCAGCGCGTGCTGGACGAAACCACGCTGACAGCACCCTTCGACGGGTATCTGTCGGAGGTGAATGCGACGCTCGGCCGGCGGGTCAGCCCGTCCGAAACACTGGCGCTTCTGATCGACCCGGCGGCACTGGAAGCCAAGTTCACCCTGTCCACCAGCGAGTTTTCACGCCTTCTGGATGACAGCGGCAGCCTGATCAAGGCGCCGGTCACCGTGACGCTGCAGCTCGGCGGACGCTCCGTGGACGTGCCGGGTCGTGTCGACCGGGCGGCGGCTGTGGTAACCGAGGGGGAGGCGGGACGCACCCTGTATGCAACGCTCGAACTGGAGCCGGGTACGGCCCTGAGACCCGGAGACTTCGTCAAGGTCGATGTCAGGGAACCCAATCTCGAAGGGGTCGCCGTGGTGCCCTCTGCGGCGGTGACGGAAAGTGGCCGGCTGCTGATCGTCGACGAGAACCAACGGATACGGGAAATCCGGGCAACGGTGCTGCGCCGAATGGGCAACGAGGTCGTGCTGACCGATGTCCCCTTTGGCGCCGATTATGTCCGCGAGCGCCTGCCGCAGCTCGGCACGGGCCTGAAGGTCATCCCGCGCCGGGACAGCGAAACCCGAAAAAGTCCGGTGGCTGGCGCACCCGAAACGGCCGGGGAAGGGGCGGCCGGTGATCTGGTCGCGCTGGAACCGGAGCGGCGGGCCGCCCTGATCGAACAACTGTCCAGATCGGACATGCCTGAAAACAGGAAAGCCAGGCTGCTTGCCCTGTTGAACCAGCCCATGGTGCCCAGGGATCTGGTCGACCGGCTGGAACAACGGCGCGGCCGCAGCGGCTGACTTTGCCCGTGGATTAATTGGAGTACCCCGAGATGCGTTCTCCTGGCGGATCGCAATTTGCGTCCTTGCTGGACTACATGGTCCGTCACCGGACCGCGGCCAACCTGTTGCTGGCCATCATGCTGATGGCCGGTCTTGCGGCCGCCACGCAGATCAGGACGCAGTTCTTTCCGGATTTCGTGAACGAAGAAATCGAGGTCAAGGTCAACTGGTCGGGTGCCGGGCCGGAAGACATGGACCGGTCCGTGGTGGAAATCCTCGGCCCGCAGCTTCTGGCGATCAACGGGGTCGAAGAGGCAACGTCCGTCGCGCGTGAAGGAACGGCGCGCATCTCGCTGGAGTTCGAGGACGGCTGGGATATGGGACAGGCGGCGGACGAGGTCAAGGCCGCCGTCGATCAGGCCCGGTCCAGTCTGCCGGATGGAATTGACGAGCCTACGGTGGCCCGCAGTGTCTATAGGGACCGTGTCACCGACGTCGTGATTTTTGGCCCCGTCGATATCGACCAGCTCGCCCGTTTTGCCGAAGATCTCCAGACCGTGTTTTTCCGCCAGGGGGTCACCCGCGTCAGCATCAGGGGGCTCGCCAATCCGATCATCCGGATCAATGTCGGAGAAGAGATGCTCGTGCGTCACGGCATGACCCTGGCCGAAATCGCGGATACGGTTTCTGCGGAAATGGAGACGACACCGGCGGGCGACGTCAGCGGCAGCGGTGCCCGCCTGCGCACGGGGCAGACGCGGCGCAGTGAAAAGGACCTCGGCGAGATCGTGCTCAAGGCCCCCTCGCAGGGCGAAAAGCTGGAATTGCGGTCCGTGGCCGATATCGTGACCGAAGGGGTGGAAAGCGGCAGGGCCTATTACCACAAGGGGCAACCTGCCGTGGTTCTGCGGGTCGAGCGGAGCGCGCAGGGCGATACGATCGAAATCCAGCGCGCGGTCGAACGGATCACGGCATCGTTTCAGGAAAACCTGCCAGAAGGGGTAGCAGTCAAACTGACCAACACCCGTTCGCAGGCCATCATCGATCGCATGGATGTCCTGATTGAAAACGGGTTGTTCGGCCTGGGCCTGGTGCTTCTGTTTCTTTTTCTCTTTCTGTCCTCGCGCACCGCCTTCTGGGTGGCGGCGGGCATTCCGGTGGCGATGGCCGCAACCGTGGGGCTGATGTATGTCTTCGGCATCACGCTCAACATGGTTTCGGTTTTCGCCCTGATCATCTGTCTCGGCATCGTGGTGGACGATGCCATCGTGGTCGGCGAACACGCAGACTTCCTGCACCGGCGCGGCTATCCGCCCGCGGAAGCCGCGAGCCTTGCCGCCCGGCGCATGACGGCCCCGGTGTTCAGCGCCTCGATCACGACGTTGATTGCCTTTGCCGGACTGGTGGCGATCGGCGGGCGTTTCGGCAGCCTGATCGCCGACATTCCCTTCACGGTCTGTGTGGTGTTGATCGCCAGTCTGGTGGAATCCTTCCTGATCCTGCCGGCCCACATGTATCACGCCCTGGCAGCGTCGAAGAAAAACCACTGGTACGACTGGCCCAACCGGTTTTTCAATCGCGGCTTTGTCTGGTTCCGGGAACACCTGTTTCGCCGGTTCATCGCCTGGATCGTTGCCGTCCGGTATCCGGTGATCGGATTTGCCGTGATGATCCTCTCCCTGTCGCTGACCCTCTTCTTCGACGGTTCGGTACGCTGGCGCTTCTTCAATGCGCCGGAACGCGCGGTCGTCAACGCCAGTATCGCCATGATGCCCGGCGCCGGGCGCGACGACACCAGGGCGATGATTTCGGAAATGGAACGCGCCCTGGACGTGGTCAATACACGCTATGGGGAGGAATACGGCAGCGAGCCGGTGCTTTTCTCCCTGTCCACGATCGGGGCAACGGTGGGGCGGGGCCTGTCGGGTGTCGACAGCAAGGATGCCGATCAGCTTGGCGGGCTTTCCATCGAACTGATCGATCCGGATCTGCGCCCGTATTCCGCTTTCCAGTTCATCGGCGACTGGCGCAAGGAAATCAGCCAGCCGCCTATGCTGGAAACCCTGTCCCTGCGGGGCGAGCGCTCCGGGCCCGGTGGTGATGCCATCGACGTGAAACTCTACGGGGCATCGACGGAAAACCTGAAAGCGGCCGCGGAGAGCCTCAAACAGGCCCTGGCCCCCATGCAAGGCGTCAGCGCTCTGGAGGACACGCTGTCCTATGACAAGCCGGAACTGAATCTGACCCTGACGCCTCGTGGCGAAGCGCTCGGCTTCACCACCGAAGACGTTGCCCGCATCTTGCGCAACCGGCTGGAAGGCATCGAGGTTGCCGAGTTTCCGGTCGGCAGGCGTACGGCCACCGTCAAGGTGCTGATGCCCGACGAAGAAGCGGATTCCGCCTTCCTCTATACGACTCGGGTGCGCTCAAATGCCGGAACCTACGTCGCCTTGAGCGAAATCGTGGAAGTGGACAGTTCCTACGGCTTCGCCTCCGTCAGGCGCAGCGACGGCTTGCGCACCCTGCGCGTGATGGGAGACGTTTCGGAGGACGATCCGGAGGCGGCTGCCCGTGTCACGGCGCGTCTCAAGAACGAACTTCTGCCGCAGCTTTCAGCCGAATTCGACGTCGAAAGCGAAATGGCCGGCCTTGCGGAGCACGAACGGGACTTCCTCTCCGATGCGCTGATCGGCTTTGCCCTGTGCCTTGCCGGTATCTATTTGACGCTGTGCTGGATATTCGAATCCTGGACCCGGCCGCTGATGATCCTGATCATCATTCCCTTCGGCAGCGTCGGCATGCTGTGGGGCCATTACCTGCACGGTATCCCGATGTCGATGTTCTCCGCCGTCGGGTTTATCGGCATGGCAGGCATCATCATCAACGACAGCATCGTGCTGGTGACGACCATTGATGAATACGCCAAGGATCACCCGTTCCGGCAGGCATTGATCAACGGGGTTTGCGACCGCTTGAGGGCCGTGATCCTGACATCCGCGACGACGGTGTTCGGTCTGGCACCGCTTCTGTTCGAGACCAGCCGGCAGGCGCAATTCCTGCTGCCGACCGTGGTCACCCTTGCCTATGGGCTCGGTGTCGGGTTGTTCCTGGTGATCCTGCTGACGCCTGCGCTGCTGGCAATCCAGAACGATATCGGCATGCATGTTGCGAGCGGTCGCCGTCTGCTGAAGGCCCGTGGCCGCAAGCCGCTTTCGGGCGGGGAGGCATAGGAGTTCCGTCGCATCTCCGCCGGACAAAAATGACAACGGCCGCGGCCCTGCATCCGGTTGCGGGGCCGAGGCCGCTACTCAGTTCATTCGGCTATCGCAACACTGCCGGGTCATTGTCCGGAACGGGGGCTGCCGGAACCCTGGTGGTGGCAAAGGCCGGAACCGCGGCTTCAAAGGCGTCCAGCCAGGCCACCAGCCTGGGGTGGGCCTTGCGCCATTCTCCCGCAAATCGCATGTCGAGATATCCGAGCGCGCAGGCGAGCGTCAGACTGCCGGCATTCACATCTGCCATCGAGGAC
This sequence comes from Roseibium sp., assembly GCF_050301095.1. Lineage (GTDB taxonomy): Bacteria > Pseudomonadota > Alphaproteobacteria > Rhizobiales > Stappiaceae > Roseibium. The sequence goes on along the minus strand of NZ_JBNKYW010000212.1, from coordinate 16,575 downwards.
GGCGTCGGTGGTGTGTTTTCCTCGAAATGTGCCAGTCCACGCTCCATCTTGGCGGCCTGATAGGCGTCCCAGGCCGGATCCCGGTATTTCACTTCCTTGAAGCGCTTCTCGTAGACCCTGAGGATCGCCGCATCCATGATGCCGTCGGCGAGCGTCTGGTCGCGCAGCACCGCGAACCTTGCCTTGCCTTCCGGGAACAGCTTGCTGCCGCCGGCCAGGAAATCGAGATACTCCAGGATGACGGCGCTGTCGAAAAGCACGTCGCCGTCCTCCAGGATCAGGGCTGGGATCTTGCCTAGCGGGTTCTGGCTGCGCAGGCTGTCTTCAGGGTCGGCCGTGTTGGCCTCAACCACTTCAACCTGGTCCTTGAGACCGAGGATCGCCAGGGCGAGTTTTACCTTGCGGCCGAATGGCGAGGGCGGCGACGAGCGCAGTTTCATCATGGGTCTAATGCTCCAGGCTTGAAAGTGACGGGGAATTACCGGGCGCCGGGCGCGGGAACGGAAAGGCTTGAGGAGCGGCATCCGGCCCGGTCGACGGCGGGGCAGGAACGGAACTCAAGGTCCCTGGTCAGGCAGATCCGGACCTCTTCCAGCTCGCCCCGATCGCAGGTAACGGCCATTTCGTCGTCATCCAGTCCGGGGTTGGCGAGGCGGAAGGCTTTCTCGACAGTGGCTGGTGATGCCTTGCCGCGCTTGTCGAGCCTTGCGAACGCGCCCGGAATGGTGACCTTCTCGAAGGCCCGGCGCGTCAGGTCGAAATAGTCCTCCGGGTCCAGGCCGGAGCAGGTGCCGTGTTTGCGCCACTCGTGAAAGACGAGATTGTGGCTCGGCATGATGTCTTCCATTTCGCGCGCGATCCGCCGGTCGATGCGCGTCGGCTGCCCCGGGCAGGATTCGGGAAAGCCGCGTTCATATTGCGGCCAGAGACCATGGACCACGAACCGGAAGGGTTTTCTGACGTCGCATTGATGCGGATTGGCGTTTTTCCCACCCTGCTTGCAATAGGTGGGCGACCAGGAAAGGGCAAGCACATAGAAGTCGAAGTCACCGGCCTTGTCCGCCCGGGCGGGCAGGACCGCGAGGCAGGCGGAGAGGAGGACAAACAGTCTCAGGGCTCGGTTCTTGAGCGCCATGGGAACATACCTTCCGGAACGAAGTGCGGTCAGTGTGGACGGGTGGTGCTGCAATAGGCTCCATAGACCCGCCACTTGTCGAGCGGGGCGAGGCACGCTTCGACATTCCAGCTGATACCGACAAATCCGGCATTTTCCTCAACGAGATAATGCACGGACTGATAACTGCCGTCCGAAAGGCTGGCCTTGCCACGGCAATAGCGGCGCGCCAGCGGGCTGATGCCGTTTTCCCGGTAGCCGACTTCGCGGATTTCGTTGATGCCGACAATCGTGCGCCCGCCGTAATAGTCCACGCGTGCCCTGGCAACCGAGCCCGCCACGGCGCTTCGTACGGAGGCTGCCGTACACTCCGGAAGGCGCGGATCGCCACCGAAGGAAAAATAGGCGCGGTTCTCATCGGCCGCGGCCGGCAGGGTCAGGCTTGCGCATAGGGTCAGCGCGGACAGGATCAAACGGGCGGGGCGGGCAACAAGCACGGCGAAAACTCCGAAATGCAAACTTTGAGTAAGACGATGGGGGAGGCCCGGAGCAAGGTCAAGCATGGATCCCCGTAAAAGTGACATTATCCGTGCTCGACCTTCGCCACCCTCCGGTGGCCTATTCGCCGATGAGCTGCGTCACGTCCCAACTGGCACCGGGGCCCTGATGCAGGACATCGCAGAACCAGGGCAAGACCTTGCGCATTTCATCGGCCAGCGTATAGGGCGGGTTGATCAGGGTCATGCCCGAACCGAGCATTCTTGTGTCGGGACCGCTCTTGCCTGAGTTCAGTTCAAGCGACAGGACATCGCGCAACCCGGCCTCCTTGAAATCGGCATGCATCCGCCGGATCGACCAGGCATCCTTCATTGGATACCAGAGCGCATAGGTGCCTGCGGACCATTTCTTCCAGCCCGTGATCACCGCATCGGTCATTCGGCTGAACTCGTCGGTGACCTCGAACGCCGGATCGATCAGGACCAGGCCGCGCTTTTCCTTGGGGGGCAGAAAACTGCCGAGAGCAAGCCAGCCGTCCAGGTGAATGGTCTTGACCTGATGATCGCCGGCAAAGAGGGCGGACAGCGTCTTGAAGTCCGCCGGATGCAGCTCGGTCAGGGTCAGCCGGTCCTGCTTTCGCATCAGCTTGCGCGCAAGGGCGGGGGAACCCGGGTAGGTCCTGAGACCGCCATCCGGATTGAGGGCGCGGACAACCTCGAGCCAGGGCGCGAGCAGCCCGGCGACTGGGGCCGGAATGTCCGCCGCCAGGATCTTGCCGATGCCTTGCTGCCATTCTCCTGTCTTGAGCGTTTCTTCAGATGTGAGGTCGTATTGGCCGATCCCCGCATGGGTGTCTAGAATGCGGAATGCCTTGTCCTTGCGCTGGAAATATTCGATCAGCCGCGCCAGGACGGCGTGCTTCAGCACGTCGCCGATATTGCCAGCGTGGTAGGCATGCCGGTAGTTCATCAGGACTTCCTATACAGCCGGTTGCGGCGCGCGTTTCAGGTAGACGACGGCCTTGTCACCATGGTCTGCCTTGCCGATTTCCTCAAATCCCAGCCGCTTGTGAAATCTGAGCGACCCCGGATTGGGCGGCCGCTCGTTGACCTCGCACAGAAAACATCGGCCGCTACCCGCGAACTGGCGGAACAATGCGTCGTAAAGGCCGTCACCGATCTTTTGGCCGCGTCTGGTTTCGTCGACCGCGATGCGGTCCGTGTAGGCGAAGTTGGTCAGCCGTTCACTCAGCCAACGGTAATTCGGGCTTTCATATGCAGCTCCCTCTCCGATGCACAGCAAAAAGCCGACAGGCGTGTCATCGGCTTCGGCGACCAGGCAGACGAGGGCCGAATTGACAAGGTCGAGCAGGGCTTCCGCGGTCAGCTCGCTGACGGCGGGAACGGCGGCGTTGTTCATCGTCAGCAATGTGCTGAGGTCGCCTGGCAGGAACGGGCGAAATGTCACGGAGGAGGGAGCGGAGGTCATGAAGGGCTCTGAGAGTTTGTCGGGTATGTCTTGGAAGCTGTCTTATAGGCGGTGGGGTATGTCTTGAAAAGACATGGCAGTCTGCCGCGCCGGAGCCAGATCGCTTACCGGAACGCCACATGGAAAAAGGGCGCAGCAGAGCTGCGCCCCGGATGGGATTGTGTTCTCAGCCTGCCGGCGAAGACTTATTCCTCGACGGGCTCGCTGTCTTCCGCGACAGGTCCGCCGTCTTCTTCGACAACCTGAAGGTTGACGGCCTTGGGGCCTTTGCCGCGACGGTCCGGCTCGGTCTCGAAAGAAATCCGCTGGCCGCTGTCGAGCGTTGTCAGCCCAGAGCGTTCGACGGCCGAAATGTGGACGAACACGTCGGCCTCGCCCTCATCAGGCGTAATGAAGCCGAAGCCCTTGTCGCTCTTGAAGAATTTTACGGTGCCGGACTGACGTGGGCCGCGTTCCGCCGGCGGAGCGTCCCGCCGTGGACGATAGGGACGATAGCCGTCGCCTTCGCCGCCTTCGCGATTGCCGTATCCACCCCGGCCGCCGCCACCGCCGCCGTAGCCGCCCTCACGGGGAGCGCCGCCGTAGCCGCCACCGCCTTCACGGGCACCACCGCCGTAGCCACCGCCGCCTTCACGGGCACCGCCGCCGTAACCGCCCCGGCCGCCGCCGCCATAACCACCGCCGCCTTCACGGCCGCCGCCGCCATAACCGCCGCCGCCTTCACGGCCGCCACCGCCATAACCGCCGCGGCCACCGCCGCCGTAACCGCCCCGGTCGCCGCCTTCACGGTTGCCGCCGCCGTAACCGCCACGGCCGCCACTGTCCCGGTCGCCGCCGCCGTATCCGCCCCGGCCGCCGCCGTAGCCGCCTTCCCTGTTGTCGCGGCCGTAGCCGCCACCGAAATCATTGTCACGTCCGCCCCGGTAGCCACCATCGCGTCCGCCGCCATAGTCTCCACCGTATTCGCTTCCGCCAAAATCGCTGCCGAAGTCTTGCGGACCGCCAAACTCGCGTTTGCCACCGCGCCGACCACGCGACCGCCGGTCCGAATCACCATCGTGCATTACTTAATCACCTTAACTTCTGCGCCCTCTCGGCACATGTCGACCAATCTCACCCGCCTTCACAGTCGAGTCACTTCGTTCAGGTGCACTCAGTGCACCAGTTCAACACTCTGGGATCGGGTTGAAACACACCTGCCGCATCCCGCACCAGCCGCTGCGTCATCATCATAAGGGCGTGACGGGCAAAATCGCAAGAGAATCCTTGGGGTAAGCTTCAATTCGAAGCGTTTTTCGCCGGCCAGGTGCTTGACCAATTGGACAAGTCCGGTGCTGTGCCGTCGCAGGTCTTTCGCGCTGCTTCCTCCAGCAGCACGAGGCCGGTTCCGTTCCAGCTCCACCGGTTCCACAACCCGCATTCCCCGATGCCGGATCCCTTGAAATAGCTTATCAGTTCCATTTCGGCGGGGACCCACCTGGCATTATAGATGAGGTCCGTTGCCATCGGCCCCTTCTCGGACATGCGGGCAACGTGAACCTGTCGGGCCGCGCCATCCTTGCCTGCCAGCACGGTGACATAGGGGCTGTTGTAGGCCGAAGGGGCACCGCAGGGAATAATATAGAGCGAGGCTCCGTCTGCCAGCGGAACGCGCACCGCGTTCTGGCTGGCGAAGATCGCCGGATCGATCTCCGAGCACAACCTGTTGGCGGACCAGATGGCGGCCACTTCCGGAGGAAGTTGATCGGCGCTGACCAGCGGAAGGGCATGGGGAGCGTCCTTGGCCGTCTCGGTTCCGGGCGAAACGATGGCGGAGACGGTTCCGGTCCTGTTCTGCCGGTTGTCGAGCCAGAGCAGACTGGACTTCAACCCCTGTAGGGAAACCGGCACGGCAACAGGATCGCCACCGTTGACCGCCGGCAGGCGAACCGTCAGCTCACGTCCCTTTTGCATGGCCTCCAGCAGCGCAGCGGTCGCCGGACCTGTCGGGTACCAGAAGCCCTCGCCGCCAAGCGGGCGAAAGCCGGCCGGAGCGGTAACCGCCGGCTGCATTTCCCGGAGCTGTTCCAGCGGCAGGGCTTCGATCGTCTTGCCGTCCACTTCGAACTGCAGTGTTCCGTCCTTCGGCAGTTCGGTGTTGGTGGTCACACGCACCAGTGGCGGAACCTCGGCCTGCCAGTCACGGACAATGCGCACGTCTACCCAGACGGATTGCGCGCGGGTGAGCGAGGAGGCGAAACAAACGCCCGTGTTGCCGCAATCAACCGTCCAGGTGTCGAAGCCTGGCAGGGTCCGGCCTGGCTGCGCCCCGGCACCGGTGGCGGCAAAAAACACCATCACGGCTGAAATCAGAATATTGATGTGTCTCGGCGTCATGAAGTCCGGATACCCGATTGCGTTTGCCTTCTTCTCACAGGCCTTTACTTCTTGTACGAAATGCACGCAGCAAGGTGAAGCCGCTAGTGGTCAGAAACATCCTGGCGGCTGGCGTTGTCCCGCATTTCTTACAATGCCGGATCATAAAGAACGCGACAGGAGGCGATTGTGACGGACGGAACTTCAAATCCCCGGGGGAACGGCGAACACGCGGGGGCCGGAGACGAGACCCCGCCGATCCAGGTCATGGTCATTCCCGTCACACCGTTCCAGCAGAATTGTTCCCTGATCTGGGATCCGGCCACGATGCGCGGAACCGTGATCGATCCGGGCGGCGACGTCAGCCGCATCCTGGCTGCCATCAAGAAGCAGGGCGTCACGGTCGAAAAAATCGTGCTTACCCACGGTCATATCGATCATGTCGGCGGTGCGAGCGATCTGGCCGCGGCACTCGAGGTGCCGGTGGAAGGCCCGCACAAGGCCGATCAGCCGCTGATCGACCGGGTTGCCGACCAGGCCGTCCAGTTTGGAATTGAAGGTGTCAAGCCGGTCATGCCGGACCGCTGGATGATCGAGGGCGAGGAAGTGGAAATTGCCGGGCGCATGTTCGAAGTTCTGCATTGTCCCGGCCATTCGCCCGGGCATCTGGTCTTCTTCGACAGGGAGTTGCGCTTCGCGATTTCCGGCGACGTCCTGTTTGCCGGATCGATCGGGCGCACCGATCTTCCCGGCGGCGATCATGACACGCTGCTCAGATCCATTCGGGAAAAGCTGCTGCCGCTCGGCGACGATGTGTCCTTCATTCCCGGACACGGACAGGCCTCGACAATCGGTCACGAGCGCCAGACCAATCCGTTCCTGGTCCCGTAGGTCTGCGGGGCACTGCGCACAGGCACTGTCGCAAGTCAGCAGACTTCCCGTGCCCTGGTTTTAAAACCACTGCGGTTTTTGAACGGGCTTGGCCAAGCGGGAATTTCATGGCTGGCCTGCTGTCCCTGCCTGCGTTTCCCGTTTGCATGAAGCTACGGCAACCGGTTTCATCACCCATATCATGGCGATCATGCCGGTCGCCTTTGCCGTCGAGATGGCAATGAACGGAGCTGTTGATTTCGTCGGGAACCGTTTGCCGGAGGCATTGCGCCGCCACGCCCCGGCACAGCCCGTCTGGCACCCGCCGATTGGCTTCGAAGGCAGTCCGTGCCCTAAAGCAGCGCGTTCAGGTCCTTGATCCGGTCGTTGACCAGCCAGCCGTAATAGTTCTCGCGCGGCCAGGCCTGGCCGGTCCTGCGGAATTTCGCCGCCCGTGCCCAGGGGTCGCCCAGATTGTAGAGCGTGGCGGTGATGCCCGGGTTCTTGGAGATATCGACCTTGCCGACGGATTTGTAGGCGGCAATGGAATCCTGGATGATCGCGGCCATGTAATGCAGCGAGAGGTTCGGATCCATCGTCGCCTTGTAGACGCTCTCGGCGTCCGAAGCCGTCAGTTTACGGAAGCCGCTCTGACGGTTGACCAGATCGGTCATCTTCAGGACCGTAAGCGGGCTGAGCTGCCCGAGACCGAAACTCTGGCCAGAGAACAGGGGCTGGAAGAAGGCTTCGTTGAAGTTCTTCTTCGGATAGCGCGCGCCGTCGACCCGGCGTCCGCGAAACTTGCTGTTCCAGATGTTTTCATAGCAGGACCAGCGGCGGTCGCTGTTGTTCTGGATCTTGTCCTTCCGGCACCGGTCGAATTGCGGACGTTTGACGAAATCTTCTACATGCTCGCCGTTCAGCTCGAAGCTGAAGTCGATGCCGGCATAGGCGAGAGCCTTGACGTAATAGGACTGGGCACTGTCGAGCGTGTCGTAGTTGTAGGTGTGCTCGCCGACGATTGCCCCGATGATATGGATCGGATCTATCTTGTACTTCCGGGCCACCTGTTTGATGGACGAAATCAAACGGCGGTCGCGCTTCAGGACAGCCAGGACCTTGTCGAACTTCGCGTCATAGGAAGACTTGGAGGCGGATGTGCGCCGGGAAGACGCAAAGGGGATCTTTGGCTGCGACTTCAACCGGTTGCCTTCCGGAACCACCCGCACGGATTGGGCGGCGGCGGGCTGGCTGAACAGCAGTGGCGAAGGGAGCGGAGCCAGCAGAAGGCCGATACTGAGGCAAGCGCCCATCAACCGGGATGTCAATCTTCGCGGGCCTGTCTTCCTGCTCGTCCTGATCATTCTGCGCCTGGCATTTTTTTCGGTCGGGCGCTTGCAGCAAACCCTGGTTTCTTCAATACATCGCGTCCTGGCATGGTTTGCCGCTTGCGAGTGGTAATAACTCATCTTTCAAAAAGCCCCCAGTAAAAAACATTGCGGCAACAAAGATGCAACCGCTTCTTCTGTCTATGCGAGGGCCATCAACAAGGAAGTGATCCTCGTCACACTTGCCAGCTGTCTCAAGAGGAAGAATTGTTTCGCGCCGAAATCGCGGTTTTCGAATGGTTGGCAGGACCCATCCTGAGCCGGACGTTGCCCGGAACGCCCATGAAATCATAAAAGGACTTGTGCTGGCGCAGGCCACACAGTTCCCGCTGGATGGTGACGTGCCACAGGGCTTCACCCGTTTCCGCCCGCAAGTTTTCAAGCCTGTCCGGATCGATGGCGGGATCCTCGGAAGCTGCATTCAGGGCCTGCAGGGCTGTCTCCAGTTTTGTTGTCAGCCTTGAGAGCGTTGCTGCCTTTTCGTTGAAGATCTCCTGCTCGAGAGCCGCGGCGAGCGGGTCCTTGTCGGAAATTTCTGAGAGGCTGGGGGGACGGACGGACATAACGTATCTCGGTTCTGAAGACGTGTGAGGCTCACATGGCGGATCTGTTCGTGGAAAGATCCTTTTCAAGCAGCAGCAAGCCGCTCAGCACGACAAGTTTCATTGCGCACGGTAGACCGGCATAAAGGAAACTGAGCATCCATTCCGTTTCCAACGTCAAGGGTTCCCTGGGAACATATCCGAACAGGCCAAGGAGCGGTAGCGTGCAGCCGGTGGCAACCGCCAAAGAGGATTTGGACAGGAAAGTCATGACGGCAAACAGTCGGGACGCGTCGTGCTCACGCGAGTCCGCGTCGATATGATCGGCCAGAATGGCCGGAGGCAGTGCCAGGTCCGCGCCGAGTGAAAGTCCTGAAAAAGCGCACACAAAACCGTAGGAAATCACGTCGCCCTGGCCGAGAAAGGCTGCCCAGAAGAACGTGACAATTGCCGCGGCGACGGACACTCTCCAGGTGGCCATCTTGCCCGAATGGCGGGCGAGGCGGGCCCAAAGAGGCATGGACAAGGCACCGGAGAAAAAATACAGAAGAAGAAACAGGCCCGTAAGGTTTTCAGCACCAAGCCGGTCCCTGATGAAGAAGATCACGAGGACCGCCGGAATGGCGCCGGCAAAGGTGTTCAGGAACACGAAGCTGAAAAAGAGTCGCCGCCACCTGTCGCGCATCAGGTAACGCCAGCCTTTGTCTATCCGATGCGTCCGCGGTCTCTTCAAGGGGACCGTTCTCATCCAGTAAACGAAAAAACCGCAGGCGATCGCCAGCAGTGGCAGGAAGATGAGTGAAAGCCGATGCAGGGCGCTCGCCGGATCGTCCGGGTCTGCCAGTAGGGAAGGAGCCGTGGCGGCGATCAGAAGCCCTGTCAGGCCGAAGGCCTCGCGGCAGGTCGTGATGCGGGTACGCTCCTGCGAAGGCGTGTGCCACAAGCCCCCAAGCGCTTGAAAATTAATGGAAACGATCGAGAATCCGGTCGTGCAGATCAGAACCGACAAGGCGAACCAGACAAGAGGTGCCGACTTGACGGGATTGAAAAGCATGTAGAAGCCCGTCGCGAGAAGCGCCGCACCCAGCAACAGGATCTCGGCCCGCCGGTCATGAAATCTGTCACTGAGACTGCCGATAAAGGGGTCCTGCAAGGCATCGACTGTCCGCAGCAGGAGCAGAATCGGACCAAGAGTGGCCAGGGAGACCTGCAAGGTTACCGCATAGAAATCGGGGGCATGCAGATAAATCGGCAGACCCGCGAATGCCAGCGGAAAAGCCAGCAGGCTGTAGGCAGTCAGCGGAAAGGGCTTCAGGGATCCTTCGCCGACAGGTTCCGGTTCGTTCCCGGTGGCTGTCGCAGCTTGTGGCCGCAAAAAGGTTCTCCTGCCGGTCCGGTTGGCGGTGTTGCCGCCGAAGACCGCCATCAGGAGCCGGACCCGGTGAGCCGGGCACGCAAGTGCGGGTCACTGGTGCGCTTGCCGAGCCAGATTGCGAAAAAACGTTTTGTGAACTCGGGGTCCCTGATCACACCCAGTCTTCGGCTTCCATGGTAGAATTCCGTGGTTCCGCTGGCTGTGTGTACACCTGTAATGGACTGGCCGCGTTTGACGTCGGGAAACAGGGCCTGCATCTGGCGGGTCCAGCCTTCAAGCTTCTGCTCGGATACCCCGCCCTGGTCCCGGATTTCCTCGGCCGACCGTGACACGATATCCCCACTCTTGAAGTTCCGAAGGTAGGTAAGCTTCAGGGCATAGGGACCCGACGGACGGTAAAGTCCACGGGGAGCATAGAGTTCAGCATCGAACACCTTGAACCCGAAAAAGGTCAGGCGCCCCTTGCCCACCAGTTCAGCGGCGGGAACCTGGCGGGCGGCAACGCCGATGTCGGCAGAGGCATGCGTGCCGATCGCCAGCAGGATCCCGATGGCAAAGCAGAACGCAGAAATCGTCTGTGTGCGGACGGCGGTGGCGGGCATGGTTCTAACCAGCATGGAACTCACTCGCGATCTGTTCGTGGGCCAATTCATGTATTGGTCTACGGCCGGGAGCGCTCGCCGGATTAACCGGCAAGTTCTTTTGGAGGTTTTCCCGCAATTTGGGTTCGTTCAGGTCACGGCGATCCTGTGACGGAAGTATCCGAAGGTGCCGTGTCGGGAGGGCAGGTTCTGGAGAGCCCGCGCCCGAAAGTGAGGCTTCGAGTTTTATTTTCAGTTTTTTCTAGAAGAACCTTCTAATAAATCATGGAAGAAGGGTTTTTCTTTTGATTTTGTTGCCGTTTTTCAGATCTTGCGCGGGATCGATCGAATATTCATTAAGAAATTCTTCGGGGTCGGCTTCCTATTCAGAGGTGGTTTCTTACCCGGAGGGCATCATGAAGTTCTGGCAGTCCGTGAAATTCACCACGACGGTTCCCATTGTCGCGGTTGTCACCGTTGCATTTCTTGCCTTTGCCTATGTCACCTCGACACAGCGTGTGGCAGCGGTCGAAGAGGCATTCGAACAGCAGGTCAGCATGAGCACTGATCTTTCCAGCCAGGCATTGGCCAATGCCATCTGGGACTTCGACCAGACCCTCGCGGGCAGCCTGCTGGCACCGCTTCGGGAAAACGGAAATTTTGCCTGGGCGGTTGTTCAGGAAGCAAAGGGGGACGTGTTCGCCTCGCTGCAACGGGACGGGGCGGAAGCCGCCGAAACCGAACTCGGCCGCGTGCCGGAAACGCTTGGCGGGCAGAGCGTAGCCGCCGGCGTAACTCTCATTCGCAATGCCGGTTTTCTGATCGGCATGAAGCCGATCTTGCGCCGGGACGGCGACGATGCCGAAACGCTCGGAACCATCTACGTTGCCTTTGATGTTTCCGGGATTGAAAGTGCCCGCCAGGAAGCCCTGGCGACGGCGGCGCTGATCACGCTGATTGCCATCGTTGCCGTTTCCCTGGGGCTGGTCGTCCTCATCAGGCGCATCACGGGACAGATTGGCCGGCTGTCGGAAACCATGACCACGCTGTCGGGTGGTGATTACCGGATCGATATTCCCTATGCCGGCCGGGTGGACGAGATCGGGCAGATGGCCCGGACTGTCGAGGTATTCCGCGACAACGGCTTGCGGCAGCGCGAGCTGGAGGATGCGCAGCAGCGGAATATGGAAAACGAGCGGCGCCGTCAGGCCGGTCTGGAACAGCTGATCGCGGCGTTCCGAGAGGATGCCGGCGGCCTGCTGCAACCGGTCACGCAGTCCACCGAAAGCATGGGGACGATTTCCGGCATCCTGATGGATCTTTCCTCCAGCAACACCGAACGCACGGCTTCCGTCGCGGCCGCGACCGAACAGGCCTATGCCAGTGTCCAGACGGTCGCCTCGGCATCGGAAGAACTCTCCGCCTCGATCGGGGAGATCTCGCGGCAGATCGCCGAGACCAGCGACGTGGTCTCCACCGCGAACGCCAAGGCGACCAGCGCCAATGAACAGGTTGCAAGCCTGGCCTCGTCCGCGCAGAAGATCGGTGCCGTGCTGCAATTGATCCAGGACATTGCCGAACAGACCAACCTTCTGGCGCTCAATGCCACCATCGAGGCCGCCCGGGCCGGTGAGGCGGGCAGGGGATTTGCCGTGGTGGCGGCGGAGGTGAAGGAGTTGGCGACCCAGACCTCCAAGGCGACGGAGGAAATCTCCGCCCAGATCGCCGCGATCCAGGGCGCGTCTTCGGACTCGGTGGCAGCCATCGAGGAAATCGCGGCCATCATGGTCAAGGTGAACGAGTTCACGACCTCGATCACCGCCGCGCTGGAACAGCAGGGGTCGGCAACGGCGGAAATCAGCAGTTCGATCCAGGAAGTGGCGTTCGGAACCCGCGAGATCAGCGAGAACATGACCGGCGTGAAGGCGGCGGTGGACGAAACCAGCCAGTCGGCGGGCAACGTGTCGCGGACCTCCAGTGAAGTCGCCGAAAACACCCGTCAGCTTGCCGACCGCATCGACGGTTTCCTGAGTGAGGTGGCCGCTGCCTGAGGTGAATGGCTCCAGCCGAATTCGGCCCCGCGCCCCGGCGCGGGGCTTTCTTTTCAGGCCCGGCGTCCGGTCACCGATCGCAGCCGCCGTGTTTTCTTCGATATCGCAATGCAGTATAATGCGGGCAAGACAATACGGGGCTGCCGGCTGCCGGCAGGATCTCCGGAACAGGGCGGAGGGGCGGATCCGCGCGTTTTTCCAATCACCCGTTGATCCGACATTTGACGACACCACGGCGACAGCTTGGGCCAGTGCTATGGGCGCATCCGATCTCAAGCCGCGATTGCGGCAAAAAACCAGGGTTCAGAAACCGAAGCTCTACAAGGTCGTGCTTCTGAACGACGACTATACCCCGCGGGAATTCGTCGTGCTGATCCTGCGGGCGGAGTTCCGGCTGGACAGCGCCCAGGCTGAGGTGGTCATGCTCACGGCACACCAGAAGGGCGCCTGCGTGGTTTCCGTCTATCCGAAGGACGTCGCCGAAACCAAGGCGACCCGCGCCATCGACGCCGCCGGCCGCCTCGGCTACCCGCTGCAGTTCACGGTGGAGCCGGAATAGGCGGGAACCTGTCTGCCGTTTCCCCGGAGGCCGTCATCCCGGATCGCGCTTCGCTTGGCCGGCATGACAACACAAAGGCTGGAGATTTGGCACTCGGCCTCAGACGTCCCGCAAGCCTCAACCCTTTCAATCCACTGGCACGGATCCTGCTGAACATGGACTGACAGACAGCATGTTCGAGGATTTGTGCCACCATGACACAGCGGGAAAAGAAATCTGCTTCGAAACGGGACGCCGTGTCCGGCAGGATCGTCGTGACCGGTGGTCTCGGCTTTATCGGTGCCCATGTTTTCAAACATGTCGCCCGGCAGAAAAACGCGGACGTCAGGATCCTGGACAAGGTTACCTATGCCGCCGACGTGCGCCGGATCTCGGACAGCGGCCTGGATACCGAAAAGGTCCTCATGCGCGGCGACATCCTTGATGCGCGCGATGCGTCACGGGCGCTTGAAGGCGCTGATACCGTCATTCATCTGGCGGGTGAAACCCACGAGCCCCGGTTCTTCGATTATCCGGAACGGTTTTTCGAGGCGAATGCCGCCGGAACGGAGACGTTGGTACTGGCCGCGCTCGACCAGGGCGTGAAGCATTTCGTCCACATCAGCACCAGCGCGGTCTATGGCAGCGGTCCTGAAACAGACCCCGTCAGCGAATTGGCGTCTTTGCGGCCGGTGACGCCCTACGCCCACTCCAAGGCCCTTGCGGAAGAAGCGGTCATGCTGGCGGCGCAGAACGGCTTGCGCGCGACCATCCTGCGGCCGGGGCCGGTGATCGGCATCGGGCAGAACCCGGAAAAGCCGCTTCCCCGCATGCTGATCAGGGCCATGCAGGGGCGCTGCCTGCCCATAGAGGGAAGCGGCCAGCAGGAACGAAGCTTCCTGCCCGTCGGCGATCTGGTGGCGGCCATCGATCTGGTCATGGCCCGGACCCCGAACGATGCGCTGTCGGTCTTCAATGTCGCCGGCAGCGAGCAGCTGTCTCCCCTTGATCTTGCGCGGCTGGTGTTTGAAGTCACCGGCCGGCAGACCGGGCTGGAATTCGTCCATGCCCGCCAGCCGGAGGCAAGCCCGTGCCGGATCCATGACGGCAGGATCCGCAGTCTTGGCTACCGGCAGAAGGGTACGGTTCGGGCCGAGCTTCAGGCGGTCTGTGACGATTTCCGCTCCCGCACCCGCGGCCTGCCGCTCAGGTTCCGCCTCGGCGTATAGGCAATTTGGCAAGCCGGCGGCGGGAGGGGACCCGGTATCCCTTGCCGCAACTGGTGCCTGAGCTATCATGAAGCCTGCGCGGCAACCGCACGCCGCCGGGAGATGTCATGAACAGGCAGGTCATTCATACCGCAGCGAATCTGGTCGAGGTATCGTACCGCCCGGATCTTAAGGCGGTCTATCTGAAGTGGTTCAGCGAATATGACGAAGGATCGCGGGTGAAGGACGCGGTCCTGGCGGCTCTGGCATGGGTGCGCGCCAACAATGTCGAACATTGGGTGGCCGATGTGTCCACGTCGCCGCGCGGCCTTTCCCAGGCGGACTATCGCTGGGTCAGCGGGGACGAGTTCCGGTCCGCCATCATGCAGTCCCCCTTGAGGAAATTCGTGTTGTTGCCGCCCTCGCCGGAATCCGGCCAGGATGACAGCTGGGTCGCGGAATGGGAACGCAACACGCTGGCCAGGTTCGGCGACCGGGTAAGCGCGAAAGTGTGCAAGACCGTGAAAGACGCAAGGGATTTCCTGAGCGGTTGAAGCCCTTATCGCAGGTGCTCACCGAAAAGAAGCCCCGGACACGATGCCGGAGCCGCTTCATTTCCGTTCAGTAAACAGCATGGCGCCCGGTCATGGCCGGGCCGTGCGTCAGTTGTGCAGCTTGACGACTTTGTCGTCATCGCCTTCCGGGACCACTTCCTCCGGGCTGTCGATCTCGAGCACGTCGTCGTCGATGTTCGCATCAAGGTCGATCGGCTCCAACTCGGTCTCGGCCGGCTCCGTGATGCCGAGGTCCGCCGCCGGGTCGAAGCCCTCGGTCAGGCCGAGTTCCTCCGCCGGGCCTCTGCCTTCCATGGCCATCTGGTAATTTGTGATGACGGATTTGAGCTGGACTATCTGCTCGTTGGCGGTCTCCGCCTGAATTTTGTAGCGCTGCAGGCGTTTGTTTTCCACGACCAGGTCGTCCAGATTGTCCGCGTATTTCTGGTTTTCGTTGCGCTGGTGGTTGAGGTCGGTGAGGGCCGAGTTGTAGCGCAGGTTCAATTCGCGCAGCTTGGCCGAGGTCGCCTCGAGTTCGGAGCGGTCCTTCTCGTGGTTCTTCTGGGCGCTGTCCAGCAGATGCTCGATTTCCTGCATGCGCTTCAAAAGATCGCGTCCGCGCTCCTTCAACTGGGTGTTCTCGCGGGTCAGTTCCTGAAGGGACTGGGTTCCGATGCGGCGCTGGGAAGAGAGATGCTCGATTTCCGATTTCAGCGCATAGACTTCGTGGTCGTGCTTGCGCTCTTCTTCTTCCAGCCGGTTCTTGGCATAGGCCAGTTCCTGTTTGGCGATGTCCAGGTGGGACTTCAGGTCGATGTTATCGTTTCGGAACTCGGTCAGCTCGCGCTTGGTGGCTTCCAGCTCGCTGGTCATCTGGTTGTTCTTGCGCGCCTCGTCTTCCAGAAGATTGGCGCTTTCGGAAAGGTTCTGCCGCAGTTCCATTTCCCGCAGGCGGGCTGTTTCCAGGTCCGAGCTGAGGCCGTCGGACAGCTTGTCCAGCGTTTCATACCTGGCTTTCAGGTCGCTGAGTTCGCCGCCAAGCTCGACGATCTCCGCGTTGGCTTCCACCAGCCTGGCGCTCTGGACGCGGTACTCCTCATTGACCTTCTTGTTGTTGTCGCGGATCGTGACAAGATCGTTGCGGGCCGTCTCCAGCGCGGTGCGGGTTTCTGTCGACCGCTTGCGCAGGGAATGCACTTCCGCCTGGGCGTCTTCCAGCTGCGTGGTCAGCGTTCTGATCTTGTGTTCGGCGTCGAGCAGCTTCGTGGAGATCTTGGCGTTCTCGGATTTCAGCCGGACTTCCGTTTCGACGCTGGCGCGCGAACTTTCCAGATAACTCGTCAGCATGCGCAGCGAGGTCTGGCTTTCGGCCGCGAAGGCCGCCATCTGGTCGTAGGTCTGGTTGAGCCCGCCGATCCGGGACTTCAGCCCATCCAGCAGATTCATCTTTTCCTGCAT
Source organism: Roseibium sp. (assembly GCF_050301095.1). Lineage (GTDB taxonomy): Bacteria > Pseudomonadota > Alphaproteobacteria > Rhizobiales > Stappiaceae > Roseibium. The sequence continues at coordinate 555 of NZ_JBNKYW010000212.1, read as the reverse complement.
CTTCAGGGCGAAGGGCGAAAGCGGATCCGCGATGTCCGTGTCCGAAGCCGGTATCGTGTCCGTAACGTCGGACGGCATCAGGTTTTCATCGGCGCTACCGGCTGTCTTGCCGGCACTCTCGCCAACTTCCTTGACCGGCGGCTCATGCTCATCGCCCGGGTGCGAGGTTTTCGAAAAGATACCCATTCCAGCCTCCTGGCTTCCACCCCGAAGCCACTCCTGCACTTGCTGGCCGGGCGTTAACGTTTTCTAAACCTTTCTGCCCAGGCCACTTCAACGACTCACAATGGACCGGAATCGGAACTCCGTGTGCGCTCTTCCCGGAATACCCACAGATATCCCCAGGAACCTTAGGAAACCGGGAGTGAAAATCACCCTGGAGCCGTTCGGATTTGCCACTCGGGCTGTGGTTTGCTGGTCTTCCGGACACTGCCGGGGATTGCCGCAAACCGGTGGTGCGGAGGCTTCCCCGGTCGCTGCGCTTGCCCGTCCGGAGACGCCGTGCAAGTCTGTTGCACCCCGCAACAGGAGGCGCCGTGACCCCGTCCTATCTCG
>NZ_JBNKYW010000211.1:0-21124 GCF_050301095.1 Roseibium sp. | reverse complement strand
GAAATTCGTCGTTGGCCGCGAGCTCGACCGCAGACCCGGTGTTCTGATCGTCAACCAGCCGACCTGGGGCGTGGATGCGGGGGCCGCGGCACTCATCCGGCAGGCATTGATCGACCTCGCCCGCTCGGGATCCGCGGTTCTTGTCATCAGTCAGGATCTTGATGAAATCTTTGAAATTGCGGACCGCATTGCGGTGATTTCGAGAGGCTATCTGTCCGCCGCCGAACCGGCTCAGGACATGACACGCGAACGCGTCGGTCTGCTCATGGCGGGCGGTGCGGAGACGCAAGGGGAGGTGGCCTGATGCGTATCGAACTGGTCAAAAGAAAAGAACACAGCCAGATCATGGTGCTCCTGTCACCTGCCATTGCGCTTGCCCTCACGGCACTGGCTGCAGGGATCATCTTCGCACTCTCTGGCCATAATCCGTTTGAAGGGCTCTACAAGTTCTTCATCGAACCGTTGACGCAACAATGGTCTCTCGAAGCGACCATCGACAAGGCAACACCCTTGATCCTGATCGCCTGCGGTCTGGCCGTCTGCTACCTTTCCAACAACTGGAACATCGGCGCGGAAGGACAGCTTATCGTCGGCGCCCTGTTCGGCTCGGTTCTGCCGATCCTGTTTCCGGAGTTCGAAAATGGTGCAACCCTACCGGCCATGCTGCTGCTCGGGGCGCTCGGCGGTGCGTTGTGGGCTCTGATCCCGGCCCTGTTGAAGACCCGATTCAACACCAACGAAATCCTGACCAGCCTGATGCTCGTCTATGTCGCAAGCCTTATGCTGGACTATCTGGTACGCGGGCCCTGGCGCGATCCGGGTGGCTACAACTTCCCCGAATCCCGTCTTTTCTCCGATGCCGCCACCTTGCCTTCCGTCTTCGGCGGCACAATGAGCCTGTCGACACCGCTCACGATTATCGTGGCAATCGTTCTGACGGTAGTCCTTGCCAAGACATTGAAAGGATTTGAAATTCGCGTCATGGGCGAAAGCCCGCGGGCAGGCAGCTTTGCCGGATTTTCATCCAAACGGCTTACCTTGTTCGCCTTCGCGCTCGCAGGTGCCCTGGCCGGTCTGGCCGGAACCATGGAAGTTTCCGGGGAGCTCAATCAGCTTCTGCCGGTAATTTCGCCCGGTTACGGCTTCACCGCCATCATCGTGGCGTTTCTCGGGCGGCTGAATCCCATCGGCATCATCGTGGCCGGTTTCGTACTGGCCCTTTCCTATATCGGCGGCGAAGCGGTTCAGTCAGCAATGGGCGTTTCCAACAAGATCGCCAGCGTGATCCAGGGACTGCTGCTTTTCTTCGTTCTCGCGTGCGACACCCTGATCCTCTACCGGGTACGCGTGATTTCACATCGGGCTTCGGCCGGGGAGGCGTCGCATGTTTGAAGCAGTTCTTCTTACCGTCATCACGGCGGCAACGCCTCTTCTGATCGCGGCCGTCGGCGAACTGGTCGTTGAACGGTCGGGCGTATTGAACCTTGGTGTGGAAGGCATGATGATCATGGGCGCCGTGATCGGATTTGCCGTTGCCAACCAGACCGGTTCCGGTGTCTTGGGCGTTTTGGGAGCAATTGTCGCCGGCATGGCCATGTCAGCCCTTTTCGGCTTCCTGGTTCTTTACCTGGTAGCCAACCAGGTGGCGACCGGTCTGGCTCTCACCATTCTCGGGATCGGCTTTTCCGGCCTGATCGGCGAAGCCTTCATCGGCATTCCCGGCCTGAAACTGCCCAAACTCGATATTCCGGTCCTTTCCGACATTCCGTTTGTCGGACCGGTACTCTTCCAGCAGGATGCCATTGTCTACATAAGCTTTTTGCTGGTTGCCCTGGTTGCCTATACCCTGTTCCGCACGCGGGTCGGACTGGTGCTGCGGGCCGTCGGGGACAACCACGGCTCCGCCCACGCCCTCGGCTATTCCGTGGTCAGGATCCGCTTTGCCGCGATCCTCTTCGGAGGCGCCTGTGCCGGCCTCGCAGGATCCTACATGTCGCTGGCCTATACACCGCAATGGGTGGAAAACATGACGGCCGGTCGTGGCTGGATCGCGCTTGCGCTCGTGGTGTTTTCGTCCTGGCTGCCGGTACGTGTCGTGGTTGGCGCCTACCTCTTCGGAGCCGTCAGCGTTCTCAACCTGCATGCGCAGGCGATCGAGCTGAACATCCCGTCTCAGCTCCTGTCCAGCCTGCCGTATCTTGCCACCATCCTGGTGCTTGTCCTCATATCGGCGAACCGCAGACTGACACTGGTCAATACGCCTGCCTGTCTCGGTAAGCCGTTTGTTCCCGACCGGTAGGCACTTCGCCATCCGGTTACGTCCGCACCAAAGCGATCAGGAGGCGGACAATTCAAGAAGATCGCAACAGCAAGTTTAAACAAGAGGGGAATGAAACTCATGAAGTCGTTTTTGAAAGCCACCGTGGCTGCCGTGGCATTTGCCGCGGCCGGGTCTGCCGCCAATGCCGCGGACGTCAAGGCCTGCTTCATCTATGTCGGCCCGGTCGGTGACTTCGGCTGGTCCTACCAGCACGATCAGGGCCGTCTTGCCGTTGAAAAGCACTTCGGCGACAAGGTTGAAACAGCTTATCTCGAGAGTGTTCCGGAAGGGCCCGACGCAGAACGCGCCATCGAGCGGTTCGCGCGCGAAGGCTGTAATATCATCTTCACGACGTCCTTCGGTTACATGAATCCAACCATCAAAGTGGCGAAGAAGTTTCCGGAGGTGAAATTCGAACACGCCACCGGTTACAAGACCGCCGACAACGTTGCCACGTATAATTCGAAGTTCCACGAAGGCCGTTACATCATCGGTCAAATCGCCGCGAAACAGTCTAAGTCCGGTGTCGCCGGTTACATCGCATCCTTCCCGATTCCGGAAGTCGTTGCCGGCATCAACGCCTTTTTGCTTGGTGCGCAGTCCGTCAATCCGGACTTCAAACTGAAAGTGGTCTGGGTCAACTCCTGGTTCGACCCTGGCAAGGAAGCCGATGCTGCCAAGGCCCTGATCGACCAGGGTGCCGACGTCATCACTCAGCACACCGATTCCACCGGTCCGCTTCAGGTCGCCCAGGAGCGTGGCGCACACGGTTTCGGCCAGGCCTCTGACATGATCAATTTTGCAAAGGATGCTCAATACACGGCCATCGTCGACGAGTGGGGGCCCTACTACATCGAGCGCGTCCAGGCCGTTATGGACGGATCCTGGAAGTCGGAAAGCACCTGGGGCGGTCTGGCCGAGGAGCATGTGGTCATGGCGCCTTACACCAATCTTCCCGACGATGTCGTTGAAATGGCAAAGGCCACCGAGGAAAAGATCAAGGGCGGCTGGGAGCCCTTCACCGGCCCGATCACCAAGCAGGATGGTACCGTGGCGGCTGAAGACGGCGTCACGCTGGAACCCGGCGCCATTCTCGGCATGAACTGGTACGTCCAGGGCGTTGACGACAAACTTCCGCAATAAGGCGCTTTGCCTTGAAACAATTGGCCCGGAACTCGCGTTCCGGGCCTTTTTTTGGGGTTTGGCAACAGGTTGCATGGTCGTTGCAACCACATTGCACCGGTGCTTCCCCCGAGGGCTAAAGACTATTTCCAAGCCCAATCAACTCATGCAACTTTTGGCACAACCACAAATACAGTCATGAATTGTGTATCCAGAAGATAATAAAGCAAAGCATCAGCACTATTGCGAATGTGGAGACTTCTAATAACGGACTTCCCGACACTGACCTAAAATAAACGCAAACGAATCCAGAAACGGGGTTGGGCTGTGCGCCAGAAGCTTCGCAACTTTCTTTTGGTCCTGTTTTTCATTTCCTCCGGATTTCCGGGATCCGCCCAGGATCTCGACAGCACGGTCCTGACGATTTCCGGCAAGATAGCTTCCGGCAGTCCTGCGGATTTTACAATCCACATGCTGGAGGAGCTTCCCCAGGAGCGGATCGAAACAACGACCCCCTGGCATGATGGCAAGGTATCATTCGTCGGCGTGCCTCTGGAAAAGTTGATGAAGCACATCGGAGCGAACGGTTCCGAAGCTGCGGTAACGGCGCTGAACGACTATAGATCCGTTATCCCGCTGACGGACTTTGAAACCAATCACCCTATTCTTGCGTACAAATACAATGGCAAATACATGTCGATCCGCGACAAGGGGCCCTTGTTTATAATCTATCCTTTTGACGACCATCCGGATTTGAAGACAGAGCTGATTTACTCACGCTCCGTTTGGCAGGTCAGGTCAATCGAGATCGAATAGGGCGCCGGAATGAGACCGTTTAGTTCATGGCACCTAACGATCCTCTGCACGCTTCTGATCACGCTCTTCGTGTTCTGGACCTTCTTTTATGTCTACAACAACGAGGATCGAAATATCAGGTCTCTGGAATACGATACCGTCTGGTCCGCGACCAATGGGCGTACCGAATTTTATAAGTTTTCCAACAGCCTGACCAGGTTCCTTTATTCCCGCACACAATCCGATCTGGACGACGCACGTATCAAGTTCGAAATTCTGCTGGGGCGCATAGACACCTGGAACTCAGGTTCATTCAAAGACTTCCTGAACGAAACACCTGAGTTGATCCCGGTCTTCTCGGCGCTTCGTGCCGACCTCGACTACCTTGCCCGCGCTTTGTTCCCGTCGTCTCAGGAAACACCGGAAGAGGTTCTGCCGGTCCTTGCGCGCGCAAGCAAGAAAATCGACCTTATTTCCGGCACTTCCTATCAATCCAGTATCGAAAGGTTTGCCGGCGAGCGACAGAAGTTTCGCGAACGCCTGATGAACGAGAAACGCATCGTCATGGGACTTCTCGTGCTGGCAATGTGCCTTCTTGCCATCGTTATGCGTCAGAACCTGATCCTGTCCCGGGCGAATGAAAAAATTGCAGGTGTAGCCAATCAACTTGCGCACATGGCCAAGCACGACGCCCTGACCGCGCTCCCGAACAGGACGCTTCTGGACGAATACCTGAATCAGGCCAGGCGGGAAATGACCCTGAACGAAATGGTCCTGGCAGTCGCTCTCGACCTCGACGGTTTCAAGGCGATCAATGATACGCTCGGCCACGCCGGCGGCGACGCACTGCTGGTGTCTCTCGCCCGGAAACTGCAGAAAACGGCCGATAGCTTGCCAGGCAGAAACCTGGTCGCACGTGTCGGCGGCGACGAATTTTTTCTCCTGTCATGGGGGCAGAAAAACAGGCTGCGTATCGATGAGACAGTGGCGCGGTTAGCCGGGATTTTCGAAGTTCCTTTGGAGACGTCGATTGGCAGTCTGCTGGTGGGGGCTTCAATCGGCTACGCCGTGGCGGAAGGCACGCGTGAACTGGACTTCGTCACCCTTAACGCCGACCTGGCTCTCACTGAAGCAAAGGCGAGGGGACGCGGCACGTCTATCCGGTTCGCTTCACAGATGCGTTCTCAACTTGAACGCAGATTGCAGATCGAAAGGGAGCTTCCAGTCGCCCTTCAACGCCGGACAATCCAGCCCAACTACCAACTGCAATACAATCTGGTAACCGGGCAACCGGTTGGAGTAGAAGCGCTTGCCCGGTGGTTTCATGAGGAAATCGGGCAAGTATCCCCCAACGAATTCATACCGATTGCCGAAGCCAGTGGCGATGTCATTGAACTTGGCCAATTCATGCTGAAAACCGCCTGCCGGGATGTTCAAAGACTGCCGGGGCACATTCGCGTGGCCGTCAACCTCTCGATGGTCCAGCTTCTGAATGACGACGTGTTCGACCTCGTGGAAACCACGCTGCGCGAAACGGGATTGCCGCCAAGAAGGCTCAAGCTGGAAGTTACCGAAAGCATCTTCATGCACAACGTGGAAACTGTAAGCAGTGTCCTGACGAACATGCAAAATCTGGGGGTAGCCATTTCACTGGATGATTTCGGTACCGGATATTCCGCACTCGGCTATCTGAACAATTTCAAGTGGGATGAACTCAAGATCGACCGGTCATTCGTCAACGCCTGCGAAGTTTCGAGCAAGGCCTTGAACATTGTCAGCGTCATTCAATCGCTTGCGGAAAAAATGAATGCGAATTTGCTCGTGGAAGGGTTGGAGACCAGCGAGCAAGTAACGATTTTCAGAAACCTCGGCTGCCGCTACGGTCAGGGCTTTCACTACAGCCGGGCCATGCCCATCGAGGATGTCTGCGCCTGGTTTTCAAGGAACGGTGATCGTGCCGGCGTCAAGGCCGACATTGGCAGTGCGGCGGGCCTTTGATGCCGCTGGTGCCTGCTCGATAGGGCTCTGCGGCACGCATGGTGTCGACGTCTTTCACGAAGGACAGCAAGGTTGCATGGCCCAGATTCCCGGTGCCGCGTTTTTCCAGCGTCCTAGTCGAACACAAACGGCCACGAAAGCCCCGACCGCCGGTTCACAACCGGATATCATCACTCCCGTATGTCAGGGGTTATTACCGATATTGGTTGCGCAACGTCATCCATAGTTAACCCTTACGACTGAATGAATTCCCCTATTTGTTCGAATTTAGAGGCCCTTAACCGTTGCCCGCTCTAATACTCGCTAAAGCGGATATTTGGCAAAAACCAGACTTTTACGGAAGGAGTTAGGTCCAGCCTCCAGTCCAACCACAGCCCGTCCAGCGTCACTTCTCGCAAGAACGATCTGAGCCACTGGATCAGGCATTTATCACCGCACCGAAACCACCGGCACTCAGTCAGCACGGCAGGTTTCGGATCCGACCAACCGGGGGGCGCCGGTTCGTCTGCCGATCGAGGCGCAAAACCGGCAAGGAAATGGATCGGCCGCAATCTTTGAGCCGAGTATTCTGTTACCAGGGCAAACTAGCCAATGCTTTCTGAAAGACTTTTTCGCATTGCTATTCCGGGGCTCTGTTGCCTCCTGATCCTCCTGTTTGAGGTAAATACACTTTACCTTGGCCAGGCTCAGTTCCTGCTGAGCCAAAAGCTTTCCTTCGAACGGGCCGTAATCTCCGATGTCCAGCATCTCGATACAGGCAAGCTGCAAACACGGCTCGTCCGCTATGCTGCAAATGGCGGTAAAAAGAACGAAGCCTCCGTACAACGCGCCTACAAGGCTTTCCTCAATGCGGTTGCAACATTCCGGTCGAGCGAAGCCGGCAATCTTGCACTGAAAACCACCGCAACCCGGAACAAACTGGCTAAAGTCTTGGCGTCGGTCAACGAGCTTGCGGCCCCCGTAGCGAGCCTTGACACAAGGACATCTGCAAGCCGTGCGTTGCAGGTTCTGGAAGGAATAAGCAAGTCGCTTGAGGAAATAGATACGGCCGTTCTCAAGCAGGCGAGTAATCAGGTGAAGGCCGCCTTCAACAAGCTTCAGCAACACCAGCAGTATCAGACCGGACTGATTTTCGCAGTGCTCGCCAGTGCGATCAGCTGGGTCTGGTCCCTTCACATCAGAAACGACGCCCTGAACGCGGAGGTGCGTATCCACAAGCAGCGAGCCGAACGGTTTGCCATCAAGCTTGAGCACGACAGCCTGACCGGACTGATCAACCGTCCGGTATTCATCGACCGCGTCGGCGAGGCTCTTGAGAACCTCGCCAGGGGGCAAACGCTGAGTGTCCTGTGCGTAGACCTTGAATCCAGTCTTCCGAAGTCCGACAAACTGGACCGGTCGGTCGAGGAGGCCATCCTCACTTCCACGGCTGACATATTGAAACACACCATTGAACCTCTCACGCGCCAGGAATGCGTCGCGCGCTCTGATGGAAAGAACTTCCTCATACTGTCGGTCAGTGAAGACGGGATGGGTCTTTCCTCGCTGGAAATCGCCAACAGAATACGTGACAGGTTCCTGAGGCCTGTTGCGACGGCGGAGGGCGCCTATCTGATTACGCCTGCAATCGGTTTTGCCGACACCCGCGTTCCGGACCATGATCCACGCGACATTGTCAGGAATGCCTGCCTTGCAACGGCTGCCGCCGTCAGCGGCGAACGTCGGGACGTGGTTGTCTTCGTTCCAGCCATGCGGCATGAAATCGACCGCAGGGAAGTACTGGAAGCCTCATTTCCACGCGCCCTCGAAACCAATGAGTTTCTACCGCATTTCCAGCCGCAATTCGACTTGAAGAGCGGCCGGGTTCTTGGTGTTGAGGCCCTTGCCCGATGGTATCATGCCGAACTCGGCTGGATATCGCCGTCCGAGTTCATTCCGATCGCGGAGAGCAACGGCGACATCGTCCCGCTTGGCTGGAAGATCCTGGAGACCGCTTGTGCGGAAATGCGGCATTTGCCGTCCGATCTGACCCTCTCCATAAACCTGTCTGTTGCTCACATCCAGAGCGACGACGTCGTCGCCATGCTGGACGAGTGTCTCGATCGCACCGGCTTTCCTGCAAATCGTCTCAAGTTGGAAATTACCGAGACCACGCTGAAAAGCGATCTTGAAAAGATTGGAAACACGCTCGAGCATATTCGCGCGCTGGGTATCAGGCTCGCCCTCGACGACTTTGGCGCAGGCTACTCGTCGCTTTCCTACCTGATGGATTTTCCCTGGGACGAAATCAAGATCGACCGGTCGCTCTGTGCAAGGGCTGTCAACGATCCGAAATCCCGTGGCGTTTTGGGCCTCATTCTGCAAATGGCAGGCGAAACGGGAACGAACGTTCTTGTCGAGGGGATTGAATCGGTCGAACAGCGCGATGCCCTGGTCCGCCTTGGCTGCACCAGCGGTCAGGGCTACCTGTTTTGCGGCCCCATGGCACTCGACGACATCAAGACCCTGTTTTTCCCGGATCGTGGCCAGAGCGGTATTGCTTGACAGATCAGAAGGTCCCGGGTGTTTTCCGGTAGCACCGTGAGGCAATGACTAACCGCACAGTTCCACCGTCAGTGATGCCATCGTGAGAACCGCCCGGTTGAACGACAACACCCTTTGCGGCAATATCATTCAATCTCAAATGCAAGCAAATCCCGCTCTTGTTGCGGGGGGCAGCAATGGTGGATTCCGTTTCACGTACGCTCGGTTTCACTCCGGCATGGGAACCGGTTCCCAAGCCGCAGCAAGTGCAATGGCCACCGCTTGGGCATCGCGGTGAATACGATGTCTCGAAGGGTGAACAGGATTGGACACACGCTGCATTGGTGAACCTTATTGGTGATCCGCGTGATCTCGTATTTTTCAATTTCAAGACATTAAACGCAAAGCGAGTAAATTGGTACCTGCACCACTATGTCGGCTGCTGGCGATCCAGGGACAAGAAAAACTTCGATTTTAAGGATGCCATGCCGGGGAAGATCTTTCTGCCTCCTTTCGGCTGGTCTCGCCACCACAATAAAATTCCAACAGGTCTGAAGGTTTACAGCCAGCTGGTCCGCATCTCGAGCAACTACCCACGGCTGGTCTGGCTTAAGAGAGGTTATTCGGTATCACCCGAGGAATTGATGACGGTCGCCAACCTCATCAAGAAAGGTGACATCCCGGTCGTCGAGGACAGTGTCTTCTTGAAGAAACACTCTGCATACGGGGCAGTCAAACGCGCCCATGGCCCAGACGGCGACAAGCTCATACTCGTGGTCAGGGACGATTGGTCGCCCACGCAAATTGACATGCACACGCTTGTCCATGAAGCCACGCACCTGCTCATCCACCAAAAGCGAAAAGACTCAACCACGGTCGAACATGAATTGATGGCGCGCTGTGCGGCAGAAATCTGGCTCTATCGCACAGATCGGAACGCGCAGGAAAGCGTGCTCTTCACCCCCTCAGGTGACATAACAAGGACCACTTATGGCAGGCGCCTGGGTAGATTGCTCGCACAATCGGCAGGAAACCCCAAGGTGGTCGATGTCTTTGACAAGGTCGTGGCGCATGACACCAAAAGCTACGGCCGTTTCCCGGAAGAGAGGACCGGCGTGGAGCACTACAACGTCGTTGAAGAACTGATAACGGCGATCAAACAGAGATATAAGCCCGCCGAATTGGGCATCTATTGTGATAATCCGCATTTGCGAAGAGGAATATGCGAATAGCAATCGCAACGGCCCTATACCCGCTCAATTTCCATGATGAACGGTGATGCAGTAGGCCGGAGCAAAAACGGGTGCTTCGAGTCCCAGCTTTACCCCTCATTGTTGATTCTCAGCGAGAACTTATCCGGTAGCGCCCGATTTTTTCACCTAGAACTGACATGCCGGCCCCGGGCGGCGAGACACCAGCGTTTCTTGCGGTGCACATAAATTTTACTTGCACGCGGTCAAGCGAGGCATATATGGACGTCATGACTTCAAGTTCAACCAATTTCGGCAGACTGATTACGGCGCTTTATATGGCGTTTGTCATTTCTTTTGCCGGTCTGACGCCCGGGCATGGCCTTGCGGGCGAACTTGGTCATACAAACGCAGAAATCAGCGATTTTCCTTGTGAAAAGTCAGTCTCCCACAAGATGCACGTCTCGGCGGATTCAGTCCACATGATAGATGATGCGCAGTTTGTGGACGATTGCTGTGAAGGCGCATTTTGTTCCGGTGATACGGTCCGCGCATGCGAGATGACGCTCTCTGGCGCGGTTTATGAAATCGCCTTTGTTCAGGTGCCTTCTGATGCACTGCGGCATGCCGATCCTTCCCTTCCGCACCGACCTCCCCGCTACCTCTGACATCACATTTTGCTGTGTCCGGGTCATTCCCGGGCGTCTTGATTGATGTTCAAGCCGTTGGCGCATAGCCGACGTCAAATCTGAGGTTTCCATGCGTGGTCGCTATGCCGCGCTCAGTATCCTTGCCTTTGCCGCAGGTGCGGCGGGAGGGGGGTATCTTGAGCGCCTTTACCTGAATCCATCCGATGCCAGTTCGCAGGGTGGTCCTGAAGTTCTGTATTGGGTCGCACCGATGGACCCAAACTTCCGCCAGCCCGGCCCCGGGAAGTCGCCAATGGGTATGGATCTCATCCCGGTTTACGCGGGACAGGAGCCGTCCGGTGACCCCACCGAAGTGAGGCTCTCTGCGGCAGAAATAAACGCGATCGGTGTTCGTACGGCGCTGGCCCAGATCAACGAGGTCTCGCAACGGATCGAAACTGTCGGTTTCGTGCGCTACGACGAACATCTGACAAGCCACGTGCACACCCGTGTAGACGGTTGGATTGAAATTCTTGACGTGCGGGCAGTCGGAGACCGGGTCACCAAGGGCGAAGTTTTGTTCGAGCTGTTCTCGCCCGAATTCGGCATCGCCTCTTTCGATTTTCTGCGGTCCCTGCAAAACGGCAACGGCCTGTCTGTCGAGGCCGCCCGCAACAAGTTGCGCAGTCATGGCGCCTCGGAAGCCCAGATCGCGGAGATCGAGACAAGCGGAGAAGTCGCGCGCCGTATCAAGATTGAAGCCCCACGCGACGGTGTTGTCATCGCGATCAGTGCCGCTGAGGGCATGTTCCTTCAACCCGGCACCCAAGCTCTTTCGATTACGGATCTCGACCGGGTCTGGCTGATTGTCGATGTTTTCGAACGGGACATTGCACGCCTGAGTGAAGACATGCGCGCTGTTGCCCGCTTCGAGCACCTGCCGGGCCGAACCTTCGAGGGCGAGATCGACTACATCTATCCCGAACTCGACGCCCAGACCCGTACGCTTCCGGTGCGTCTCCGGTTCGACAATTCGGAAGGTCTGCTGCGCCCCAACATGTTCGGCAATGTCAGCCTCGTTCCCAAGGCAACGCACACGGCACTGACGGTGCCTTCCGAAGCGGTCATTCGAACCGGGGCGGCGGAACGGGTCATCATCAAGGTTGGCGAAGGAACCTTCAAACCGCGTCTGATCACGACGGGCCTGCGCGACAACTTTGGCGAGGGCGGCCGCACGGAAGTCGTCCAGGGGCTTACGCCGGGTGAGGAGGTCGTCGCCTCTGCCCAGTTCTTGATTGATAGCGAAAGCGCGCTCAGCGCCGGCCTGATGCGCATGGCACCGACCAATGAAGCGCCTGCGCGTGGCACGGGTGAGCTGATTGCTCTCAATCGTGAAACCCGCACGGCAACCATCCGTCACGAGGCCCTCGAGAGCCTGGACTGGCCGGCCATGACCTCGCGGTTCCCGGTACAGACGGCAGTTCCCCTGGAAAAGCTGCGCGAAGGGCAACAGGTTGCCTTCCGCGCCGCCCGGGGCGCCGATGGTTTGTTGGGTCTGATCGAGCTGGGTAGCGATGATGGCGTGGCTGCGACCGGCACCGGCAAGGTGCTTGCAGTGACGGCTGACGGCAAACTGACCCTGGACCACGGTCCGGTCCCGGATCTTGGCTGGCCCGCCATGCAAATGGACCTTGCGGTCGCAGGTCTCGACCCTGCGAAGGTACCGTTGGATGTTCCTGTCGAATTCGACCTGTCGAAGGATGAAAGCGGCCTTTATTCCGTTGTCGCGGTCCGGCCTGCTGAAGGCGCCGAACAGACATCAGCCGAGCCCGCTCCGAAAGAACCGGAAGCGGCTGCGCCGATCACCGTGTCGGGAACGATCGATGCCATTGATGCGCAAGCAGACAGCGCAACGATCACCCATGGTCCCATAACAGACATCGGAATGCCGGGCATGACCATGGCCTTCGCCGTCGATGAGACGCTTGATCTTGAGGCATTGCCAATCGGCATTGAAACGTCCCTGACCTTCGAAAGGCCGGATGGCACGACCATGGTACTGGTAAAGGCCGAACCGGCTGCGCCGCCGCTGGAAGTGCGCGGTACCATCAATGCCGTTGACGCGGATGCCGGGACCGCGAACATCACGCATGGTCCGATGGCCGAAATCGGCATGCCTGGCATGACGATGGATTTTCCCATTGATCCGACACTCAGTCCGTCCGGCTTGCCGCTCAAGCAAGAGGTCATCCTTTTGCTGCGACGTAATCCGGATTTCACCATGACAGTGCTTGGAATACGCCTTGAGGAGGGAATGTGATGATTGCCGCAATCATACGCACCTCCATTGCCAACCGGTTTATCACGCTGGCGCTTGCCGCGATGATCGCGGTCGCCGGCATCTGGGCCGTCCGCGAAACGCCGGTGGACGCAATTCCGGACCTGTCCGACGTTCAGGTTATCGTGCGCACGCCCTATCCGGGACAGGCACCCCAGGTGGTGGAGGACCAGATCACCTTCCCCATGGCCACTGCCATGCTGGCAGTTCCCGGGGCAAGCGATGTCAGGGGATTTTCGTTCTTCGGCGACAGTTACGTGTACGTCGTCTTCGAGGATGGGACCGATCTCTACTGGGCCCGGACCCGCGTTCTTGAATACCTGGGACAGATTTCCGCGAACCTTCCCGAAGGCGTGTCGCCTCAACTCGGACCGGATGCCACCGGCGTTGGTTGGATCTATCAGTACGCCTTGATCGACCGGACCGGAGGTCATGACCTGTCGCAGCTGCGGGCTCTGCAGGACTGGTTTCTGAAATACGAGTTGCAGACCGTGGAAGGCGTTTCGGAAGTCGCCACCATCGGCGGAATGGTCAAGCAGTATCAGGTCGTCGTCGATCCGAACAAGCTGCGCGCCTATGACGTGACGCTTGCGCAGATCAGAAACGCCATTCAGGCGGCAAACCGGGAGACCGGCGGCAGCGTCATCGAGATGGGTGAAGCGGAGTTCATGGTGCGCTCCACCGGCTATGTCGACGAACTCGCGGATCTCGCCAAGGCTCCCCTGATGGTCAATGACCGCGGAGCCGCCCTGACGCTTGGGGATGTTGCAGATATTCGTCTCGGGCCGGAAATGCGCCGCGGCGTGGGCGAGTTCGGCGGCGAAGGCGATGCGGTTGGTGGGGTCGTGATCCTGCGCTGGGGTGGCAACGCTCTGGCGACGATCAAGGCCGTAGAGGCCCGCATCGGCGAGCTACGGGGCAGCCTTCCCGAGGGCGTCGAGATCGTCACCACATATGATCGCTCCGGGGTGATCGAGCGGGCCATCGACAACCTTCGTGAGAAGCTGACCGAAGAATTCATCGTGGTTATTCTGGTCTGTGCGGCCTTCCTATTGCACGTGCGGTCGTCGCTGGTCATCCTGTTGTCGCTGCCGCTCGGCATCGCGGCAGCTTTCATCATCATGAAACTGCAGGGTGTCAACGCGAACATCATGTCGCTTGGCGGGATTGCGATCGCAATCGGCGCGATGGTGGATGCGGCAATCGTGATGATCGAGGCGATGCACCGACGCCTGGAACATGAAAAACTGACCCAAGAAAACCGCTGGCGGATTGTTGGGGAATGTGCTTCCGAAGTCGGTCCGGCGCTGTTCTTCTCTCTTGCGATCATCACCGTCAGTTTTTTGCCGGTTTTCGTTCTCGAAAGTCAGGAGGGCCGCCTTTTCAAACCGCTGGCCTTCACCAAGACCTATGCAATGGCGGCCGCAGCCATCCTGTCCATCACCCTTGTGCCGGTCCTGATGGGCTACTTCGTCCGCGGCCGCATCGTGCCAGAAAGCAGGAACCCGCTGAACCGGATCGTCATCTGGCTTTACCGGCCCTTTCTGGACGCTGCCGTCGCCTGGCCCTGGGCAACAACCTTGCTTGCGGCTGCACTGGTTGCATCGCTTTGGTGGCCGCTCCAGAGGATCGGAACGGAGTTCATGCCTGAGCTGAACGAAGGCGATTTCCTCTATATGCCGACGCTCTATCCCGGCGTCTCCATCGGGAAGGCCCGCGAGGTTCTCCAGCAGTCCGACCGCCTGATCGCCACCGTTCCGGAGGTGCTGACCGTTCACGGCAAGCTGGGCCGCGCGGTCACCGCAACCGATCCGGCCCCGCTCACGATGATCGAGACGACCATTCAGCTGAAACCGCAGTCTGAATGGCGCCCGGGCATGACAATGGACGGCATACGGAACGAACTGGACAAAACGGTTCAGATTCCGGGGGTCACGAATGTGTGGATTCAGCCGATCAAGAACCGGATCGACATGCTGGCCACGGGTATCAAGACGCCGGTCGGGGTCAAGATCACCGGTGCGGATCTCTCGGTCATCGAACAGGTGGGGATCGAGGTGGAAGCCGCGGTGTCCGGCATTCAGGGGACTGCCTCAGCCTATGCTGAGCGGCCTGTCGGAGGGCGCTTTGTGGAAATCGACGTAAACCGGGAGGCCGCCGCCAGATTTATGATGAGCGTCCGCGACGTTCAGGACGTCGTGCAAACTGCGATCGGTGGCATGCAGGTCTCGGAATCCGTTGAGGGGCTTGAGCGTTTTCCCATCAATCTCCGGTATCCTCAGGAGTGGCGCAACAGTCCGGAACGCTTGCGGGACCTGCCGGTGGTGACACCGTCGGGCGCTCATATCCCGCTCGGGGCTCTGGCGGATGTCAGCGTGGTTGACGGCCCCGGCATGATCCGGTCCGAGAACGCGCGCCGCACCGGCTTCGTGTTCATCGATATCGCCGGGCGTGACCTCGGTGGTTATGTGGAGGAAGCCCGCAAGTTGGTGGCTGAAAAGGTTCAGTTGCCGCCCGGCTACTCGATCTCCTGGTCCGGTCAGTACGAATATATCGAGCGCATGCAGGAACGCCTTAAGCTTGTGGCTCCGGCAACGCTGCTGATCATCACCCTGATGCTGTTCATGGCGTTCAACCGTGTGATCGAAGTGGGCATCATCATGGCTGCGTTGCCGGTCGCACTGGCTGGAGGCGTATGGTTCATCTGGTACCTTGATTTCGACATTTCGGTCGCCGTCATCGTCGGTTTCATTGCGCTTGCAGGCGTTGCCGTGGAGACGGCCATCGTCATGCTGCTTTACCTCAATCTGGCCTGGGAAAAGCGCAAGAAGCTGGCAAGGGCCGAAAGCCGCTCCATGACCACGCATGATGTCGAGGAAGTCGTCTTCGAGGGGGCACTGCTGCGTGTGCGGCCGAAGGTGATGACGGTCGCAACGATTTTCGCCGGCCTGATTCCGATCATGTACGGGCAGGGTACCGGGTCCGAAATCATGCAGAGGATCGCAGCTCCCATGGTGGGTGGAATGGCGACTGCGACGCTGCTCACACTCTTTGTCATTCCTTCGATTTTCGTGATCTGGAAGCGGCTCGCCCTAACGCGCGTGAACCGCGAACTCAGTGAAAGGACACCGGAAACCGGTGCGGCACTACCGGCCGAGTGATCCAGTGGAACTCAAAACACTTCAATGAAAGGAAACTGAAATGAAAACCCTCACACTCCTTGCGTTTCTCTCCCTCGCAGCGACGCCTGCAGCCCTGGCGCAGTCCTCGCACGGCATGGACCACTCCAACATGCCCATGACCAGTGAACAGATGGAGGGCGCGGTCCACGCCAAGGCCGTCGTCAACTCGATCGGCGACGGCACTGCCAATGTCAGCCACGACCCGATCCCCGAGATCGGCTGGCCGGCCATGACCATGGACCTGACCGTTCTGGAAGGCGCCCAGATGATGGGCGACATTGGCGAGGGCGATACCGTGACCCTGATGCTGGTGAAAGGCGACGACGGCATGTACGCGATCGGCGCTATGATGCCGAACTGATAGCCCCAATTTCCAACGCTGCCCGGATGACAGTTCGGGCGGCGCACTCCGCCAGTCGCAAACCGGCCGTTCCGCGGCATCTCGCACCCACTGTCTCAGCTTCCCGTCCAGCAAGGATTACTTCAAATTGGACCACAGGCCCGGATCTGCGGCGCTATCCGGAATTTCGTGAGACCTGTTGAACGCATCCAGGCCGTGCCCCCGGGTATGAAGGCGCGCTGCTTGGCTGGTCTCAAGAGGATCTGGCGCGGGAACAGGTGTGTCGCTACCGACGATAAAGCGCCTGGAAGCTTCGGATGGAAACTTGGGCGGGAGAGCCGAAACAGGAGTGATGATTATCGACACGCGTCAAAACATCGGAGTTGAGTTCATCTTTGATCGCGACGGTGTGAACATGAGGGCTATTGGTGACGGTGTGCCCTTTGTCACCGGGATACGCCGGAAATTTTCAGGCCAAAGGGTCAGCAGGACTTAGAAACTGGTCGAGCTGCCAAAGGCCGAATGCAAGAGCTATTGGAAACAACGGGCATCCTGGTTCGCGAATCCGGAATGGCGGACAGGTATAAGCGCCCCTCGTGTTGGTCATGCTGCCGGACGGACGCAGTGTCGGATTTGTTTTGATCGAGGAAGGACTGGCGAAGGTAGCGCCTTTAGAACATTTTCCAGATTGGTGTAATAATGGCCCTGCTGTTTTCAAGACCGATCCAATCCCGGCCCTCATCCTTGGAAGGGTATCTCGGCCGGCACTCAATCAAGGTGCCATTGCAACGTGGGAACGCCACAGGTGCCACTATGGGAAGTCGACAACGAACTCGGCATCGTGGAAGCCTCCGAAGCCGACAATCTTGCAACAAGGCATTTCAGGCAATCAATAATCAGCCCGGTACAGTGTGCCAGGCAAAAAGAATATCAGTTGGATTGAGTGAATCGGCCTTCGACATTACCCAAAGCTTGTGCCTAGAAAGCGAAAAACCCGAAAATTACAATAATTTCAATAAGATATGGCGGTGAGGGTGGGATTCGAACCCACGGTACGCTCTCACGCACGGCGGTTTTCAAGACCGCTGCCTTAAACCACTCGGCCACCTCACCAAAGCAGCTGTCCGCCGGTCGGCAATGGCTGCTTGATCCCGTTTCCTTCGTCTGGCAACGAAAGTCAAGAGCGAGGATCGTGACCACCCGCAAATCGATCAAAATCGTGTGGAATGAATATCCGCCGCCTTGGAAATGTTCCGGACCGCAGCGTTGAGGGAAGGGGCAGGACGACACCGCGGCACCGGAACATTGCCAAAGTTTGGAGCCGCCGGTCCGGTGTCGTGGGCAGGGTTTTGAACCGGCGGCCAAAGCTGGAGGTGGGGTCCAGCATTGCTGTGACGGGCGGTCATCAGCAATGAGATCAAGGTAAATGCAATCGCCGGAAGGCGATGTGACCTAAATCACAACTGACCCGTTTGACGATTTTTGGAGACCTGTGTTCTGTGCGCAACACTTTCATGCAGGGCCGCTTTCTTCATTTTCCACTGTTATTTCAACATCTTACCGATTCACTAAGTGATCCTGAAAAACCTCTTTTCGAATAAGCACTGGATAGGCGCTGCAAAGGCACCGCGCGCGTCTCGACCCGTGGTTTACTTTGAAGTAATAATCTTGCGCTTTAACAGGGCTGAAGAGCAGGGCACGCAGCGGGGGCAGTGCGTCCTGCGGGGACTGATCAAAAGATCGGATCTACAGCCTGAAAACCGGCAACGACCAGACTTCGGTGCCGGAATTGTCGCGTGAGCTGCGGGGCCGCCAGCGCGTTTGTGAGTAGGACGGCAGTATGCATGGGATAGACGGGCAGGCTTGCCAAGTGGCAGGAACGTCTTTTGGGGAAACGGCGGAAACTGTCGAAGGGGCCGGTCGAAAGTCCGGCAGCGTTGGGAATCAGCTCCGCACCGGCATGATAGTCGCCGCCGCCGTCTCGGTCCTGGCTGCCTGCAGCTCTGCTCCTACTCAGCAAAAAGCAAAATTCAGTCCGGAAAAATACGGCGTCAAAGGCAGCCCGAAAATGGTTGCCGAAGGACAGCCGGTGCCCAAGGGCGGCGGCCGCTATGTCGTCGGAAAGAAATACAAGATCGCCGGCAAGTGGTACTACCCGAAGGTCGATCCGAACTACAAGAAGGCCGGCCTGGCTTCCTGGTACGGGCCTACGTTCCATGGCCGGAAGACAGCAAACGGCGAGATATTCGACCGGAACTCCCTTACCGCCGCGCATACCACCATGCCCTTGCCTTCGTATGCCCGTGTGACCAACCTTTCCAACGGCCGGTCCATGATCGTGCGCGTCAATGACCGGGGTCCGTTCCATGGCAACCGCGTCATCGACCTTTCGGAACGCGCAGCCACAATGCTCGGAACCAAACAGGCCGGAGTCAGCAAGGTGAAGGTCGAATACGTCGGCAAGGCGCCGCTTCACGGGCAGGATGAAACCTTCCTGATGGCGTCTTATCGCGGCCCAGGTTCTGTTGAGCCGGGTGCGACGCGTCCGGGTACCATGATTGCCCAGGCTGCCCAGCCCACACCTCAGGTCGTGTTCGGCAAGGTGCCTGCGCCAGGCCCGCGTCCTTATCTGGCTGCGGGATCATCCTTTTCCGCTTCTTTGAAACCCGCGCCGGCAACCATGACCGTTGCTTTCGATCCGGCGATCGCTTTCGAAGCAGGTGCACCGGCCATCAAGGTCGCTTCCAACAACCGCTTCGTGCCGGCTGAAAACGCCTATGCTCCGGCTCAGGGTACACTTGGCGTTCTGCGCGTTCCGGCCACGGACACCACCGGTCTTGTAACCGGTAGCGCGGTTTCCTCCTTTGCCGCCAACAAGCGCATTTCCGACGCCTATTCCGTTTTGGCATCGGTTTCGGGGTCCGGCCTGTCCCTGAAGCAGCTATCGAAATCGACCGCACTCGACTGACCATGAAAACCCGTATTGGCGGGACGTCGAGCGGCTCAGACCGGCTATCGGAGCAGAGATCGCAGGGCAGGGGATGTGATGGGTGCAGCGTATATTGAACGCCTTCCAATTGGCTTGTCTCCAATCCACCTCTTGCACGCCTGTCTACTTCTGACCTGCTTTCTTTGGTTTGCCAGCAATGACGGTCAGGCCGCTGAAACAATCGTTACCAAAGCCCCGAGAGCTTTTCTTTTCGAGCCCGCCTCCGGTACGGTGCTCTTCGCGAAGGCTGGCGATGAGCCCTTTGCCCCCGGTTCGCTCAACAAGGTGATGACAGCCGCCACTGTCTTTCAGGCGCTCAAGGATGGCGAACTGACAATCGAGCAAACCTGCAAGGTCAGTGAACACGCCTGGAGGACCGGCGGAGCTCCGTCCCGGCGCGGTGCCACGATGTTCGCCGCAATCAAATCCGAAATCAGCGTGGATGACCTGCTGAAGGGACTGCTGGTTCACAACGGCAACGATGCCGCGATTATTCTTGCCGAATGCCTGGACGGTTCGGAAGATGCCTTTGCTGGTCGGATGAACCGCCTGGCACAGACAATAGGTCTGCAAAACAGCTCATTTGCAAACCCGACCGGCTACGAGGAAAAACCGAGCCGGACGACAGTACGCGATCTCGCCAGACTCGCCGAATTCATTCTGGAGAACCACGCCGGCTATTACTCCTATTTTTCCTTGCCCGACTTCACCTGGAACAAGATCTACCAGCGCAACAAGAACCCACTGCTTGGCGAGATCCGCAACCTGGACGGTCTTGGCGGCGGTTCGGACAGCAAGGACGGGTTCTCCGGTCTTGGTTCGGTGGATCGCGACGGCCGGCGCGTCATCGCAGTCGTCGCCGGACTGCAATCCGACAAGCACAGGCTCCAGACCTTGAAGGAAGTTGTGGAAGGTGCCTGGGAGTATTTCACCGTTCAGAAAATCTACGCGGCCGGAGAAACCGTCGCGGAGGGCTGGGTCTTCGGCGGCGAAACAGGTTCGGTGCCACTTGTTCCTCAGAAGGACGTCAACGTTCTGCTCGCACGCGGCGGCACGCTGGAGTACCGCATTCGAGTTGTTTACCAGGGACCGCTCATTGCCCCTGTCCAGAGCGGTGTCACGGCCGGTGAACTTCAGGTGATCGGCAAGGACGGAATTGTCTACCGTACCGATCTGGTCACGGGAGGTACGGTTGCCAAAGGTCCGCTCATCAGCCGAGCGCTGGATGGAATTCAGCAGCTTCTGTTCGGATGGATTGGCTAACCATTCAACATTCCTCACGATACCTGCTAAAAGATGTCCAGAATCACGAAAGGTGTGCCTGGCAACTGCACGCCTCAAGGCCTGACCGCCGGCGGCATTCAGCCGGGTGACCTTTGACACGGAGCCAATTGAGGTGGCTGGACACTTCATCACTTTTGAAGGCGGCGAGGGGGCTGGAAAGTCGACCCAGATCGCCAGATTGAAGGCATTCCTGGAAAAGTCCGGCAAATCCGTTGTCGTCACGCGCGAACCAGGCGGCTCTCCGGGAGCCGAAAAGATCAGATCCCTGCTGTTGTCCGGCGAAGCCCGGGATCTCGGCCCCAGGGGCGAGGCCATGCTGTTTGCCGCGGCGCGAGCCGACCATGTCGACACCACGATAAAACCCGCGCTCGAACAAGGCAGCTGGGTTCTGTGCGATCGCTATTCCGATTCCAC
>NZ_JBNKYW010000210.1:0-3727 GCF_050301095.1 Roseibium sp. | reverse complement strand
TGACGGGTGACGAGAACATCGTCGACGTCGGCTTCAAGGTCCTGTGGCGCATCAAGAATACGCGCGATGGCATCAATGACTATCTGTTCAACATCCAGGAGCCCGCAGCGACCGTGAAGGCCGTCGCCGAAAGCGCCATGCGCGAAGTGGTCGGCGGATCGAATATCGATGCGATCCTGACGGAAAACCGCGTGTCCATCCAGAACGACGTCGCAACCCTGATGCAAACGACGCTGGATGCCTATCGCGCGGGTATCGAAATCGCCGAAGTGCAGATGCAGCGGGTCGACCCGCCGGCACAGGTCATTGACGCCTTCCGCGATGTGCAGGCCGCGCGCGCCGACCAGGAGCGTATCCGCAACCAGGCGGAAGCCTACGCCAACCAGATCGTTCCGGAAGCGCGCGGTAAGGCCGCCCAGGTTCTGGAAGCGGCTAACGCCTACAAGGAACAGACCATCGCGGAAGCAACCGGTCAGTCCCAGCGTTTCACCAAGATCTACGAGCAGTACAGGAACGCTCCGGATGTCACCCGTGAGCGCATCTATCTCGAGACCCTGGAAAAAGTATTGGGAACCAACAACAAGATCATCATTGACAGTCAGACGTCCGGATCGGGCGTCCTGCCGTTCCTGCCACTCAACGACCTGAACGGACGCAGCGCCGCTCCGGCAGCCCGGACGGGAGGAAACTGATCATGCGCAACGGTATTATTGCCATTGTCCTCGTCATCGCCGCGATCGTGGGCTACCTGTCGGTCTTCATCGTCAATCCGACCCAGCAGGCCCTGGTGCTGCAGTTCGGCAAGATCGTCGATCAGCCGAAAACCGAGCCCGGGATCTACTTCAAGCAGCCGGTTGTTCAAAATGTCGTCTATCTCGACAAGCGCATCCTGAACCTGAACATGCCGCCGCTTGAGCCGATCTCCTCGGACAAGAAGCGGCTTGTTGTCGATGCCTTCGCGCGTTACCGGATCTCCAATCCGGTGCTGTTCTATCAGCGCGTCCAGAACATCCAGACGGCCAACCGGCGCCTGTCGACCCTGCTGCAGTCCTCCCTGCGGTCGGAACTCGGCCGGACCAGTTTCGTGGCCCTGGTGCGCGATGACCGCTCCGGCGTCATGGAGAATATCCGCCGTGACGTCAGCGCGAATGCGGCCGAGCTCGGCATTGAAGTGATCGATGTGAAGATCCGCCGCGCCGACCTGCCGGACGCCAACTCCCAGGCCATCTATGCGCGGATGCAGACCGAGCGTCAGCGGGAAGCGACGGAAATCCGGGCCCAGGGTGAGGAAATCGCCCGCCGGATCAAGTCCCGCGCGGATCGCGATGCAACGGTTCTTGTCGCGGAAGCGAGGCGGGATTCCGAAATCACCCGCGGTGACGGCGATGCGGAACGGAACCGGATCTTTGCCGAGGCCTTCGGCGCCGATCCCGAGTTCTTCGCCTTCTACCGGTCGATGCAGGCCTATGAAGCCGGACTGCAGTCAGGGGACACCAGCCTCGTGCTGTCGCCCGATTCCAGCTTCTTCCGGTTCTTCAAGGATCCGGCCGGTGCCGAGGTTCCCGAGGCTGGTTATGGTAACGGCGGCAACGGCGTTTCCGGGCGTGCGCCCGACAATACTGCGCAATGAATGAACTGGTAATCGCGCTTGGCCTGGTTCTGGTGTTCGAAGGCGTACTTTACGCTCTTTTGCCCGGTGGCATGAAGAGCGTCATGCGCAGCGCGCTGGAAACGCCGGACCAGACCCTGCGCGTCGCCGGTCTGATAGCAGCCGCACTGGGCGTATTTCTTGTGTGGATCATTCGCGGATAACGAAAAGTTTTCGGGCGGGAGGCGCAAAAACCTTCCGCCCGTTCTATATTCAGGAAGAAACAGACACTCCAACCCGTTGGGACAAGGAGAAAGCCCCATGGCAACAAAACGTATTCGTCGTCGGATGTCCCGCCTCGCATTTGCGGCGGTCGGCATTGCGCTCGGCGGAATGGTTGCTTTTCAACCTATCGCACCTGCCAGGGCGCAAGGTCCGGTCTCGGTAGCCGACCTGGCGGAGAACCTTGCGGATGCGGTCGTCAATATCTCTACCGCCCAAACCGTTCAGGGGCACCGGTCCGTGCCGATGCCGCAGGTGCCTGAAGGCTCGCCCTTCCAGGAGTTCTTCGAAGAGTTCTTCAACCGGCAGAACCGGGAGAATGATCAGCCGCGCAAGGTGCAGTCCCTCGGCTCCGGTTTCGTGATCGACGGAACGGAAGGCATCATCATCACCAACAATCACGTGATTGAAGGTGCGGACGAGATCACGGCCAACTTCAACGACGGCACCAAGCTGAGGGCGGAAATCATCGGGTCCGATGAGAAGACTGATCTTGCGGTTCTCAAGGTGGAGCCCGAGACGCCGCTTAAGGACGTCAATTTCGGAGATTCCGACAAGATCCGTGTCGGCGACTGGGTAATGGCGATCGGCAACCCGTTCGGGCTTGGCGGCACCGTGACCGTGGGCATCGTCTCGGCCCGCAATCGCGACATCAACTCCGGTCCCTATGACAATTTCATCCAGACGGACGCCTCCATCAACCGGGGGAACTCCGGTGGCCCGCTGTTCGACATGGACGGCAATGTGATCGGCATCAACACGGCGATCATCTCGCCCTCCGGCGGGTCCATCGGCATCGGCTTTGCGATCCCGGCCAAAACCGCCCTGAACGTGATCGAGCAGTTGCGCGAATTCGGGGAAACCCGCCGCGGCTGGCTGGGCGTTCGCATTCAGGAAGTGACGGACGAGATCGCCGAGAGCCTCGGCATGAAACATGCCATGGGTGCGCTGGTTGCCGGTGTCACTGACGACGGTCCGGCCGCCAAGGCGAAGATCGAGCCGGGCGATGTCATCGTCAAGTTCGACGGCAGGACAGTCGATGTCATGCGGGAATTGCCGCGTATGGTCGCCGAAACAGCCATCGGCAAGGAAGTTGCCGTCGTGGTTCTGCGCAAGGGCAAGGAAGTCGATATTTCGGTGACACTCGAACGTCTTGAGGAAAACGACGTCAAGGAAGCCAAGGCCACAACAGAGGACCAGCCGGAAGACGAGCCGGTGGAGAAGAGCGAAGTTCTCGGCATGATGCTTGCCGAACTCGATGACAGTCTGCGTCAGCAGTTCTCCATCGAGGACGATGTCAGCGGTGTGGTCGTGACGGAAGTGCTGCCGGGCAGCTCGGCGGAAGAAAAACGCGTCACGGCAGGCGACGTGATCAAGGAAGTCGCCCAGGAACCGGTGGCAACGCCGGCCGATGTCGAGGCCGAGATCAAGAAGCTCAAGGATGGCGGCCGCCGTTCCGCGCTTCTGCTGCTGGCCAATCCGACGGGCGATGTCCGCTTCGTGCCGGTTCGGATCGAGGACGAATGATCCGGTCTTGAGCCAGACCAGGAAAAGGGCGCCGGTAGGCGCCCTTTTTTGTTTAGGCCACCGATTGCCTCTTGAACACGCGCCTCAGCCTGAGGAAGCGCGCCAGCGCTGTCTCGAAGGATGGGCCGCTTGTTCAGGTGCGTGCCGCCCATCCTTCGAAACGGACCTGTCGGTCCTCCTCAGGATGAGGTCGTGCGGTTGGAAGCGTTCGGCGCCCGAATGCGCGGACTGTGTTTTCGAGGACCAAAAAACGGTCAATTAGCGCTCTGTCCGGTCAGCTCAGTACAAAATCGCTTTCCGCATAGCCTTGCAAATAAAGCAGGGCAGTCA
>NZ_JBNKYW010000209.1:0-6063 GCF_050301095.1 Roseibium sp. | reverse complement strand
CGCAGCACGTCACCCGCTTCCACCGGCCCGCGCACCGGCTTGTGCCCGTCGCGCGGCCGCGCGGTGGTGGCATAGACGAAACTGAGATCCGCGAGTGCGGCTTCCAGCGTGTCGTAGACGATCGCCCCCTCGATCACGTGGTCGGCGCGGGCGGCCGCACTCACCGCCTTCTCGTTCGGCCAGCCGTCGCGCGGATTGACGATCCGAAGGTCCACCAGACCGAAATTTGCCATCGCCCGGGCCGCCGTGCCGATATTCTCGCCAAGCTGCGGCTCGCACAGGATCACCGCCGGCGGTTTCGCCGAGACAGTGCGGGCTTCGTCTCTGATTTTTGCGTTCTTGCTCATGACGCGGGGATGTAGCGGAAGGAGAGCCGGAAGAAAAGACTGAAAGGACTGGCGCACATCAATCGGCCGCCATCCTTGCTACCGTATAAACAGGCTGCTTCCCTTCAAAGTCACGGATGGAAACATGCTCGGCCAAAGCCGGGTCCAGTTGGAGCAACCTTGCCACCGGCTCGGAAACGACGGTCTGGCCTTCGACGGCCTTTGCAGCTTCCAGAAAGCGGGCCGTCAGGTTCACCGCCGGGCCGATGGCTGTGAAATCGAGCCGGTTCAAGGCACCAATATTGCCGTATTGCACCTTGCCGACATGAACGGCGGCCCGGAAAGGCGGACGGTCTTCGCTGAACGCGGGCCCGTCCCCTCCGCCCCAGGCTTGCCTAAGCGCAGCCAAGGCCAGCCGGCAGGCGGTTACTTCCGCATCGGGCTCTTCCGGTTTGATCGGAAAGATCGCCAGAATGCCGTCCCCCATGAATTTCAGCACCTCGCCGCCCCGCTCCAGGATCGGCGGCACCACGCAATCGTAGAAGGTGTTCAGGCGCTTGAGAACTTCTGTGGCGGGTCTTTCGTTCGACAGCCGCGTGAAGCCGACAAGATCGGCGAAGACGACACAGGCCGTGATTTCCTCCACATCCCCGCGCCGCACCTTGCCTGCCAGGATCTTGTGGCCGATATCATGGCCGACATAAGCGGACAGCAGATTGCTGGCGGTGAGCCTCAGGATGTAGCTCTCGAATACGCGCGTGAATGGGCCCCGGATCCTTTCCAGGGCCGCGAGGTCCGCTTTCTCAAATCCGCCCTCACGAGTGGTGGCCCATGTCATGCCGTGGGCCTCTCCATCGGAAAACAGCATGGGTGCAACCAGATAGTCGGTAACACCTTCGGCCTTCAGCCGCTGCAAAAGCTGAAAGTCCGCCGGACAATCCGGGTCGCACAATTTCCGGCGGATAGGTTGTCGCGTTTCAAGGAGCACGCTCATCGGATTGTCCCGGAAGTCCGCATCGTCAAACAGCCCGAAGCGCGCATCCGTCTGCTCTATCGAGCCGTCCTCAAGCCAGCAGAAACGGCTGCCCAGCAGATTGGGATGAAGCTGCAGGAACAGCAGGACAAACCGGCTGACCGGGACGCCTGCCTGCCGCAACCGGCCGCAGACTTCGGCAATGGTTGCGCGGATGTCCGGACTGGACCGCGCGCCGTCGATCAGCCATTCGGCCAGCCGGTCTATCTTGGCAGCGTCGACCGGCATCACACTGTCCCGCTCTCGTAGGCTGAAACCACTCTCACCCTGCCCCGTCCGCCTCCCCTTGAAATCCGGCCATGTCCCGGACCGGCACGATCACCTGGGTTCCGGCAAATCCCTTCAGTTCGAAGTGCCTTCCCTCGTCCTTCGCCAGACCGGCAAGGTCCGCGACCTTTTCCGAGACGACCGTCTGCCCGTTCATCAGCACCGCGGTGGACAAAAGGCGCGCCGCCAGATTGACGGTCGGCCCGATGGCAGTGAAATCCAGCCGGTCCGAGGCGCCGATATTGCCGTATTGCAACGGGCCGACATGAACGGCCGCCCGGAACGGCGGGACCTTGTCGGAGAACACCGGTTGGCCCTCGCCGCCCGAAGCCTCCGCAAGCGCGTCCAAAGCCAACTGGCAGGCCGTGCGTTCATCCGTTTCCCCGGTGATCGGGAAAATCGCCAGCAGCCCGTCACCCATGAATTTCAGCACCTCGCCGCCGCGCGCGACGATGGGCGGCACCAGGCAGTCGTAAAAGAGGTTCAGCCGGGCAAGCACTTCTTCCGCACTCGCCGAATTGGAAAAGCTGGTGAAGGCAACCAGATCGGCGAAAACCACGCAGGCGGTGATTTCCTCGATATCCCCCCGGCGTACCCGCCCGGACAGGATCCGGTGGCCGCTGTCGCGCCCGACATAGGCCGACAGCAGGTTGGCCGCATTGAGGCGCAGCATGTAGGTTTCGGTCAGGCGGGCAAGCGGCAGTCGGATCCTTTCCAGCGCCGCCATCATGTCGTCATCAAAACCGCCCGGCGCCTTTGTCGACCAGCTTGCCAGATGGGTTTCGCCGGTGGTGAAGACCAGCGGCTGAACCACATAATCGCTGATGCCTTCCTCGCGGAACTGTTTGAGGATCAGGAAGTCGTCCGGACAGTCCGGGTCGCCCAGCCTCCGGCGCAGCATCCTGCCGGTCTTCAGGACCGTCGGCAGCGGATTGTCGTGATATTCCGCGCCGTCGAACGCGGTCAGATCCGCATCGACCTGATCCACCCCCTCCCCCTTCAGCCAGCGGAAGCGCCGCCCCTGCAGGTTCGGATGAAGCGTATAGATGAAGAGCGCAAACCGCTCCAGCGGCACGCCCGCCTCAAGCAGACCGTCGCAGATGCCGGCCACGATCTCCCGCGCATCGGCGCTCGGGCGCGCACCGTCCAGCATCCACCAGAAGAGTTCGTCGAGTTTGCCAGCATCGACCACGCCGCACCGCTCCTTTACAGCCTATGGCGAGTGTACCTTCCGGCGAGCGTCCGGCAAGAGGGGCAACCCTGTCCGAATTCGCGAGTGCCTGACAAGAATCAGGCGCGCCGCAAGCAAGACTTGCAAAGATAAACCGCACCACTTTTCAGAATTAGCAACTCAAAAAGGGGGAGATGGGTGCGTTTTTAGGCAGTTTTACAAATAGTATTTTCATATTTCTTTGGTCATTCTGGAGAAATGCCAAGGAGATACAGGAAAAGAGTGTCACCCCATCCGCCCACGCTCCTGATCGGAGCCCTAACGCTTTGCCTGGCCTTGCTGGCAGCGGAGGCGCGGGCCATGGACTGCCCCCGCGACGGCACCCTGATCGCCGGGGCAGGCGATTACCGCCCCTATCAGATCGTTGAAGCCGACAATGTGAGCGGCATGGACTTCGACGTGATCGAGGCCATTCTTGAGAAGATGGGGTGCAGCCTGAAGAAGGTGCCGCTTCCCTGGGCCCGCCATCTCAAGGCCATGCAAAACGGCCAGGTGGACATCGCGAGCCCGGTCACAATGACGCCCGAACGGGCAGCCTTCGCCCGTTTTACCAAGCCCTATATCGTTGCCAACGAGGTCCTGTTCGTCGCAGCCGACACCGACGTCACCTACGACAATCTTGCCGCCTTCTTTTCAAAGGGGTATCGGCTGGGTGTCATTCGAGAATACGCCTATGGCGGCGACTATCCGGATCTGCGGGACATCTACGCCGGCCAGATCGAGACGACCGACAGTCTTGAACTTAACTTGAAACAGCTGCTGCTCGGCAGGGTCGATGCCATTCTGGGCGAGACATACGTGGTGAGCGCGGAAATCAGAAAGCTGCGCCTTGCCGGCAAGGTCAAGTCGACGGGCGTGGTGGTTGCTTCGGAACCCAATTACATCATGTTCGCCAGGAAGAGCGTACCCGCGGCGTTTGTCGCCGCCTTCGATGCGGAATTGCAGGCGATGAAGGCCAATGGCGCGTTCGACCGCATCACCGAGAAATACAAGTCGACCAAAGCGATCTATTGAGGCTGCGTTGCCAACCCCAGAAAGTTCGGGGCGGAGTGCCCAGAACAGCAAACCGATCCGAAGGACGTCTGACCTCAAGAAACCCGCCGCAGATGCAGGTGGTGATTTCGCGCATATCGGCACCTGGACACCCGGGACTCCCGGCAACGGTTCAATTTCAGGACTGCGGGCTCTCCAACTACCGGCACTTTGAGTGTAATCTCAAGAATCACAACCCGGATCTCGTCCCATGCCGATGCCGCAGACTTACTTTCATGCGTCCCTGGATTTCGACGCCTTCATTCAGGATGTCCGCGACACCTGCATGCTGCCGACCCACCATCAGGCCTACCACACCCTGCGTGCCGTCCTGCATACGTTCCGCGACCACCTGACGACGGAACAGGCGCTCGTCTTCGCGGATGTCCTTCCAGCAGTAACGCGCGCGATCTTCGTCGAGGACTGGCACCCGTCCGACCTGAAGCCTCCGCCGTTCCCGGACCGGGCAACGCTGATCCGGGAGGTCAAGTCGGTCCGCCGCGACCACAACATGGCACCGGACAGCGCAATCGAAGACGTCGCCGCCGCCCTCAGGCGTTCATCCATCGATGAACGGGAGCTGGACCGGGTGCTGGAGAATTTGCCGGAGGGGGCAGTGGAGTTTTGGAAATCCTATTGATTGTCTCCGTTGCCCTTCCTCCCGATAGACTTTTCCCGCCCGTTTGCTAGAACACCCCCAAGTTACCGCCCTACTCCTTCCGAAGGGCTTTCAATTGATTGCGTACAATTGTATACGCAATTCGAAATTCATCCGGGGGCAGCCTGAGCGCCCTCGCCGTCCACTGTTCGAACGCTAGGATATGTGACAGCCATGGCCGACATTATCTACACCAAGGTCGACGAAGCACCGGAACTGGCAAGTGCCTCGTTCCTGCCGATCATCCGCTCCTTCACCAAAGCAGCAGGCCTGACCATCGGCACAAGGGACATTTCCCTCGCCGGCCGTATCCTGGCGAATTTCCCGGAATATCTGACCGAGGACCAGAAGCAGTCCGACGACCTGGCCGAACTTGGCCAGCTGGTGAAGCAACCGGACGCCAACGTCATCAAGCTGCCGAACATATCCGCCTCCCAGCCGCAGCTGAATGCCGCCATCAAGGAACTGCAGGCTCAAGGGTATAAACTGCCCGATTACCCGTCGGATCCGGCAACGGACGAGGAAAAGACGGTCAAGGCGAAATACGACGCCATCAAGGGATCTGCCGTGAACCCGGTTCTGCGGGAGGGCAACTCCGACCGCCGCGCACCGAAGGCGGTCAAGGAATACGCCAAGAAGAACCCGCACCGCATGGGCGAATGGCTGCCGTCCTCCAAGACCCACGTCGCGACCATGGGCGCAAACGACTTCAGCTCCAACGAAAAATCCGTGACCGTTCCGGCGGCATCCGCGGGCAAGGCATCCATCGAATTCGTGGCTAAGGACGGCACTGTCACCGCCCTCAAGTCCGGCTGGCAGCTGGATGAGGGCGATGTGGTCGACGGCACCTACATGAGCGCCAAGGCGCTCGCCGACTTCCTGGAAAAGGAAATCAAGGACGCCAAGGATCAGGGCATCCTGTTCTCCCTGCACATGAAGGCGACGATGATGAAGGTCTCCGACCCGATCATCTTCGGCCACTGCGTCAGGGTGTTCCTGAAGGACGTCTTCGACAAACATGCCGCCACCTTCGCAGAGCTCGGCGTCAATCCGGATCTCGGCATCGGCGATCTGGAAGCCAAGGTCGCGACCCTGCCGGCCGACAAGGCTGCCGAGATCAGCGCCGACATCAAGGCCGCCCTCGACAACGGCCCGGCCATGTACATGGTGAACTCGGACAAGGGCATCACCAACCTGCATGTCTCCTCCGATGTCATCATCGACGCCTCTATGCCGGCTCTCATCCGCGCAGGCGGCAAGGGCTGGGGCCCGGACGGCAAGGAACATGACGCCGTCTGTGTCATCCCCGACAATTCCTATGCGCCGGTCTACGATGCCGCGATTGAATTCTTCAAAGCCAATGGCAAGCTGAACCCGGCCACCGCCGGGACGGTGCAGAACCTTGGCCTGATGGCCCAGAAGGCCGAGGAATACGGCAGCCACCCGACCACCTTTGAAATCCCCGCCGACGGCGTGGTGAAGATGATCCTGGATGACGGGACCGTCCTGCACCAGC
>NZ_JBNKYW010000208.1:0-30161 GCF_050301095.1 Roseibium sp. | reverse complement strand
ATGACCCGAGGTCGATCCCTGTCGCAAAGGTGCGCAGGGCATCCATGTCGAAATTTGTCAGCCGCATATAACCTTCCTGAATTTACGAACTTAATGTCAAATATTTCCTGATTTTCAGAACTATCCTTGCCGGATAGCGTGACGCCGTCAATCGACTCCGGTGCCGGAGGCCTCAATTACCAAGACGGAAAGACACACATGAGCGGTACATTCGACATGAACGACGCCTGTCCGGGCGAAATGACAAATCACCGCGCGGGCACAGACGCAAAAGCATCGCCGGACGGCATTTCGACCGGCCCTTTCTGGGTTGAAATGCTTTTCAGCAGCAAGACCGAAGGCGAAAACACCGCCATGCGCTGCGTGGTGGGCCCGGACATCAGGACAAACTGGCATTCCCACCCGCGAGGCCAGATCCTGTTCGTCCTGAAAGGTGTTGGCCACGCGCAGCGTCGCGGCGGCCCCGTCGAGGAACTACGCCCCGGCGATTGTGTCTGGTTCGCCCCGGACGAGCCGCATTGGCACGGCGCTGCGCCGGACAACACATTCAGCTACATCAGCATTCAGGCAGTGAAGAACGGCACCGCGGTCGACTGGATGGAGCCGGTCGATGAAGACGGAGAAACCAGATGATAGCGATGCAATACGGCTTCACCCTGCCGGCTGACTATGACATGGACATCATCGAACGGCGCATTCGGGAGAAGGGACATCTTCTCGACGGCTTTCCCGACCTGCGCTTCAAGGCCTATCTCTCGGCGGACAGGAGCAAAGGCAGCGCCGACAATCTCTACGCCCCCTTCTATCTCTGGAACGCTCCGGCGGGCGTCGACAAATTCCTCACGGGACCGGGGTTTGAGACCCTCACCCGGGACTTCGGCTGGCCGGAGGCAAAGACTTACATTGTCTGGCACGCCGCTCTTGGCCAGGGTCTGCGCGAGGCTCGGGTTGCCTGCCGCGACATCGAGCCGATCAGACCGCACAGCGATCTGCTGGCCCTGCGCGCAGCGGAGATCGGATCCGCGCAACGAGCGCTTGAAACCGACGGCACCCTTGCTCTTGTGACAGCCTTCGACCCCTCCACCTGGACGCTCATGCGCTTTGGCCTTTACCGGTTGCCTCCGGAAAGCATCTGCGGGCACAGCCAGGTCTACGACGTGGGTTATGTTGCCTTGCCGTAAGCTCCTGCCCCTCGAGTTGCACGACTTTAGTGACGGCTTGTGCCCGTTCTATAGCCCGAAGACCGGTTGAAACAGCAGGAATCGCCTCCCAAAAGTTGCCTGACCTGCCGGACATGTGGTTCCGGCAGGAAAACGGTCAAAACTCGAAATTTCCAAAAAACGTGACCCCGCGACACGAATCCGTGTCGTGGAAACCTCAAAATCGTTCCCAAACGCATGTTTTGGGCGTAAATTTTTGTGAGTCCTTCCGTTGGGACACCACTTTACGGAGCACATCAAGCCGCGTATATAGATCTCAACATGACGTTTACGGAAACGTAAGGTCAGGAAGTGAAACGGCAGATCTGGGAGGATTTCCATGCCGAGCTACACCGCGCCTGTCGACGATACGCTTTTCCTTCTCAAGGACGTATTTGGCTACGAACGCTATTCCAACCTGCCGGGCTTTTCCGATGCTCCACTCGATCTTGTGGAGGCGATCCTGCGCGAAGGCGGCAAATTTGCCGAGGAAGTCCTGCAACCGCTTAACCAGACCGGCGACCGGGAAGGCTGCACCCGCAACGACGATGGCACGGTAACAACGCCGAAAGGCTTCAACGAAGCCTACAGGGCCTTCTGCGAAAGCGGCTGGGGCACGCTCTCGGCGGATCCGGACTATGGCGGACAGGGACTGCCGCATACGCTGGCCACGGTTTTCAACGAATTTGCCTCTTCCGCCAACATGGCCTTTGCCATGTATCCGGGCCTGACCGCCGGTGCCGTCGCGGCGCTCACCCTGCACGGCACGGACGAGCTGAAGCAGAAATACCTGCCCAACATGATCTCAGGCACCTGGACCGGTACCATGAACCTGACCGAGCCGCATTGCGGCACGGATCTCGGTCTCATCCGCACCAAGGCAGTGCCGCAGGGCGATGGTTCCTACAAGATCACCGGAACGAAGATCTTCATCTCCGCCGGTCAGCACGACATGGCGGGGAACATCGTTCACCTGGTGCTTGCCCGGATCGAAGGCGCGCCGGAAGGCACCAAGGGCATTTCGCTCTTCGTGGTTCCGCGCAACAACGTCGCCGAAGACGGTTCGGTCGGCGAAAACAACGGCGTTTCCTGCGGCTCCATCGAACACAAGATGGGCATTCACGGCAACGCCACCTGCGTCATGAATTACGACAATGCCACCGGCTGGCTGGTCGGCGAGGAGAACAAGGGCCTCAAGGCCATGTTCACCATGATGAACGAGGCCCGCCTCGGCGTTGCCGTTCAGGGCCTCGCCCAGTCCGAAGTCGCCTATCAGAACGCCGTCACCTATGCGAAGGACCGCCTGCAGGGCCGCTCGCTCACCGGGCCGAAGAACCCGGACAAGGCGGCCGATCCGATCATCGTCCATCCGGACGTGCGCCGGACGCTGATGTCCATCCGCGCCTTCAACGAGGCCGCCCGGGCCCTGGTGATCTGGACCGCTCTTCACGGCGATGTCGCGCACCGTTCCGACGACGAGAGCGCAAGGCAGTTCTCCGACGACATGATGGGCCTGATGACCCCGGTCCTGAAAGGCGTGCTGACCGACACCGGTTTCGCCAATGCCGTCAATGCCCAGCAGATGTACGGCGGTCACGGCTACATCGGTGAATGGGGCATGGAACAGTTTGTCCGCGATGCCCGCATTGCCATGATCTACGAGGGGGCCAACGGCATTCAGGCGCTCGATCTCGTCGGCCGGAAGCTGCCGGCGAACGGTGGCCGCGCGGTGATGAGTTTCTTCAACGAACTCAACACGTTCCTGAAGGAAAACAAGGACAACGAGGATCTGGCCGCCTTCACCGGTCCGCTGAAAAAAGGCGCGGACGACCTTCAGGCCGCCACCATGTGGTTCATGAACAACGCCATGAAGAACCCTGACAACGCCGGGGCCGGCTCGGTCGACTACATGCACCTCTTCGGGCTGGTCGCCCTCGGCTACATGTGGACGAAGATCGCCAGGACGATCAAGGACCAGCTGGCAGGCGGCGCCGGCGACAGGACCGGATGGCTGGAGAACAAGCTGGCCTTCGGCACGTTCTTCATGGAACGGACAATGCCGGAAACGTCCGCCCACCTCGCCCGGATCTCCGCAGGGTCTGAAACCATGATGTCACTCGACGCCGACGCCTTCTGATGCCTCCCCGCCAGTCGCGAAGCTGGCGGAAATTTGAACCCGCGCTTCGGGTCCGGCGGCTATAGTCGCGCCGGATTCGAATTGCCAGGGAGATTTCAAGTTATGGCTGAATACGTTTTACATTGCATGGCGCAGTCGGGGCATTCCTACAAGGTTGCCCTGATGCTGGAGCTGTGCGGTGCCAACTGGGAGCCGCATTGGGTCGATTTCTTCAACGGGGAAACCCGCACGGAAGAGTTTCGCAGCACCTTGAACGAAATGGGTGAAGTACCGGTACTGGTGCAGGGCGACAGTATCCTGACCCAGTCGGCCGTCATCATGGATGTACTGTTCGAGAAATTCGGCAAGTTCGGATGGGACAACGACGAGGAACGGCGCGACATCCTGCGCTGGACCATCTTCGACAACCAGAAGGTCTCCGGCATGCTCGGGCCCTTGCGCTTCCTGCGCACGCTCATCAAGACCGGCGAGACGGAAGTAACCAAGTGGCTGGACGGCCGGGCCAGAGCCGCGCTGACCATTCTCGACAAGCATTTCTCGACCAACGAATTCGCCATTGGCTCGAAGCCGACAAGCGCAGATTTCTCGCTGTGCAGCTACCTCTTCTACGAGGGCGAGCTCGGTATCGACCTGAACGACTACCCGAATGTCATTGCCTGGCTGGAACGCATCAAGTCCCTGCCCGGCTGGAAACACCCCTATGACCTCATGCCCGGCCATCCGATGCCGGACGCAAGCTGAGGACAAGCTCTCTTAGAGGAGGATCTGATGCCCGAAGCCTACATCTACGACCATGTGCGGACCCCGCGTGGCCGCGGCAAGAAGGACGGAGCCCTGCACGAGGTGCCGGCCGTCCGCCTTGCGGCGACCGCGCTGGAGGCGATCCGTGACCGCAACGCCCTCGACACCACCAGGGTTGACGATGTCATCCTCGGCTGTGTCGATCCTGTCGGGGAAGCCGGTGGTGACATCGCCCGGGCTGCGGTGTTTGCGGCTGGTTACGACAAGTCGGTTCCGGGCATGCAGATCAACCGCTTTTGCGCCTCCGGCCTCGACGCGGTCAACACGGCGTCCGCGCAGGTGATGGCGGGCCAGCACAAGCTGGTGGTGGCTGGCGGTGTGGAAAGCATGAGCCGCGTCGGCATCGGCGCGTCGGGCGGCGCCTGGCCGATCGAACCCCAGGTCGCCATCCCCTCCTATTTCATGCCGCAGGGCGTGTCCGCCGACCTGATCGCGACCAAATACGGCTTTTCCCGCGACGATTGCGATGCCTACGCGGTTGAAAGCCAGAAACGAGCCGGTGCGTCCTGGGCCGAAGGCCGCTTCGCAAATTCCGTGGTGCCGGTGAAAGACATCAACGGCATCACGATCCTGGACCGTGACGAACATATGCGGCCCGAAACCGACATGCAGTCCCTCGCCTCCCTCAACCCGTCCTTCGAGATGATGGGCGCGATGGGCGGTTTCGATGCAGTCGGCATCCAGGCGCACCCGGAAGTGGAGGCCGTCAGGCACGTCCACCACGCAGGCAATTCCTCCGGCATCGTTGACGGTGCCGCCGCGGTCCTGATCGGCTCCAGCACGGCTGGCCGGTCCTGCGGCCTGAAACCGCGAGCCCGGATCAAGGCCTTTGCCAATATCGGTTCGGAACCCGCGCTGATGCTGACCGGACCGGTGGATGTCACCGAAAAGCTCCTGAAGAATGCCAGGATGGAGATGAAGGACATCGACCTCGTCGAGATCAACGAAGCCTTCGCCTCCGTGGTCCTGCGCTACCAGCAGGCCTTCGATCTCGACCCGGAAACCGTCAACGTCAACGGCGGCGCCATTGCCATGGGCCATCCGCTCGGAGCCACCGGCGCCATGATCCTCGGCACGGTGTTGGACGAATTGGAACGCCGCGACCTCAACACCGCGATCGTCACGCTGTGCATCGGGGCGGGCATGGGCACGGCCACCATCATCGAGCGGGTCTGAGTCATGATAAGCAACATCGACAAGGAGTTCGCCGAGATCACCGATTACTGGTCACCGCGCGTGGTGGCCGACGTCAACGATCAGAGCGTCAAGCTCGCCAAGCTGAAGGGTGAATTCGTCTGGCACGACCATGAGAACGAAGACGAATTGTTCTTCATCGTCAAGGGCAGCCTGACCATCCGCTACCGCGACCGCGACGATGTCGTCCTGAATGTGGGCGACATGCATGTGGTGCCGAAAGGCGTCGAGCATAACCCGCTGGCGGCAGACGAGTGCTGGGTGATGCTGTTCGAACCGGCCGAGACCAAACACACAGGCGACGTTGTCGTCGAAGGCACGAAGACGGCAGCGCAACAGCGCGCCCACCTTCGCTCGACCGACGCCTGACCCGAGGAGGATTTCAAATGAATTACAAGAACTTTACCGTTGAAACCGATGAAGACGGCTTTGCCCTGATCACCTGGGACATGCCGGAGAAGTCGATGAACGTCATCGACATGTCCGTCATGGAGGAACTCGATGCCATCGTCGATCAGGTTGCGAGTGACGAAGCCATCAAGGGCGCCGTCATTGCGTCCGGCAAGTCCGCCTTTTCCGGCGGCGCGGACCTGACCATGCTGGAAGGTCTCCTGAAGGACTTCCACGTCAAGCGCGGCAACGACCCGGAAGCCGCTGCCAGGGCGCTCTTCGAAGGCTCCCGCAAGCTGTCGCAGGTCTACCGCAAGCTGGAAACCTGCGGCAAACCCTTCGTCGCGGCTGTCTCGGGCACCTGCATGGGCGGCGGCACGGAACTGGCGCTTGCCTGCCACGCCCGCGTGGTCGATGAAGGTCTGAAGATGGGCCTGCCGGAAGTGAAGGTCGGCCTTTTTCCGGGCGCCGGCGGCACCCAGCGCGTCATGCGCATGACCGACGGCCAGCAGGGCATGCAGTTCCTGCTCCAGGGCCGCACCCTGCGCGCGCCGCAGGCCAGGCAGATGAAACTGGTCGATGAGGTCACCGGTACCCGAAAACTGGTAGCGACCGCCAAGAAGCTGCTGAAGGCCGGTCTCGATCCCGTCAAGGACTGGGACAAGAAGGGCTACAAGCTGCCCAACGGCAAGGTCTACTCCCCGGCGGGTTTCCAGTTCTGGCCGGCGGCCAATGCGATTTACCGCCGCGAGACCTTCGACAACTATCCCGGCGCCCGCTACCTGCTCCACTCCGTCGTCGAAGGCCTCCAGCTGCCGATGGACCTCGCCCTTCAGGTGGAAAGCCGCTACTTCGCCAAGGTGCTTCAGACGCCGGAAGCGGC
This sequence comes from Roseibium sp., assembly GCF_050301095.1. Classification (GTDB taxonomy): domain Bacteria; phylum Pseudomonadota; class Alphaproteobacteria; order Rhizobiales; family Stappiaceae; genus Roseibium. Next base: position 23,557 of record NZ_JBNKYW010000208.1, on the reverse strand, counting down.
CAACATGATCCGCTCTCTGTTCGTCTCCATGCAGGAGTTGAACAAGCTGGCTCGCCGCCCCGTCGACCAGCGCCCGAACAAGATCAGGAAAGTCGGCATTCTCGGCGCCGGTTTCATGGGCGCAGGCATTGCCTATGTCACCGCACAGGCGGGGATCGACGTCGTACTGATCGACCGCGACCAGGAAGCCGCCGACCGGGGCAAGGCCCACTCGGACGAGTTGATGACGAAAGCCATCAAACGGGGACGTGCGAGCGAGGAGCAGAAGGAAAAGCTGCTCTCGAAAATCAACGCCACTGTCGACTATGATACCCTCGCCGATTGCGACCTGGTGATCGGAGCCGTGTTCGAGGACCGCGAGATCAAGAAGGCGGTGACGGAGAAGGCCGAGGCGGTGATGAAATCCCGCGCGATCTATGCCTCCAACACATCCACCCTGCCGATCACCTCGCTGGCACAGGCCTCCAAGCGCCCGAAGAATTTCATCGGCATCCACTTCTTCTCGCCGGTCGACAAGATGATGCTGGTGGAAGTGATCCTCGGAAAACGAACCTCCGACCGGGCGCTCGCGCTGGCACTCGACTACATCAAGGCCATCAGAAAGACGCCGATCGTCGTCAACGACAGCCGCGGCTTCTACACCTCGCGTGTCGTGATGACCTATATCCGCGAAGGCCTGATGATGCTGGCGGACGGCGTTCCCGCGGCCATGATCGAGAATGCGGGCAAGATGGCCGGCATGCCGGTCGGCCCGCTCTCGCTCGGTGACGAGGTCGCACTGGACCTTGCCTGGAAGATCGTCTCGGCCACCCGCAAGGATCTAGGCGTCAAATATGTCGAAGGTCCGCTGGACAACATCCTTGAGGAAATGGTGGTCAACCGCGAGCGCTTTGGCCGCAAGAACGGCAAGGGCTTCTATGACTATCAAGGCCGCGACAAGAGCCTGTGGCCGGGCATCCCGGACGTGGTCGGCCAGCCGAAACCGGCCGACAGTTTCAACATCGAGGAATTGAAGCAGCGCCTTCTGGTGATGCAGGCGCTGGAAACCGCCCGTATCTTCGAGGAAAAATGCCTGACGGACGTCCGCGAGGCCGACGTCGGCTCGATCCTCGGTTTCGGCTTCGCTCCTTATACCGGCGGCACGCTGAGCTACATCGACATGATGGGCACACCGGCTTTCGTCGAGCTTTGCAAGAAGTTCACCCGAAAGTGGGGCCCGCGTTTCAAGCCGAACAGGCTGCTGCGCGAGATGGCGAAGGAAAACCAGACCTTCTACGGAAAGTTTCCGCCAAAGGCAGAGGTGAAACAGAAAGACGCTGCCTGAACCTGAAAAGAATGCCGCCTCTCACTGGAGGCGGCATTGTTATTTTTATCAGTTACTTTTTGGATGACGTTGGCAATTTACGACAAAACTTGATCAACGGGGAGTTGTCGTGCCATTTTCGGCTGTCAACGGAGGGATTGACTGGAGAGGTGAATGCCGGTTGAGGGCGAATGGGCGCGCGCCGACGTCTTTCGTGTGCTGCGCGATACGTGTTCAAATGCAGATTTGGACTGGCCCCGGATGGCCCGCGACTACAACTTCGACCTGGCAAGCATCGAAGACCCGCAAGGGGTTGTTCCGATCTCTGCATGGCACGCCGTTTTTGAGCATGTTGCGGAGGTTCTGGACAATGACTCAATCATGTTCGACCTCTTCAACAACGTCGACATCGGCTGTTTCTCAATCTTCGATTACCTGTTCGCCTGCGCCCCGACCCTGAGGGACGCCTGTCTTGCCTGGGTCAAGTTCTGCCCGATCCGCACCAACGCCTACCGGATGGCCTTCGAGGAGGACGAGACCAGCGGTTATGTCGAGTGGCCAATTCTGGAAGGCCGCGGCGAGTGGCGACAGAACATGTTCGCCCGCATCGGCTGGGCGGTACAGCAGCTTGAACTTGCCCTCGACATGAAAAACCCGCCGCTTCTCATAGAGCTGGCGGCCCCGCCCCCGAAACACACGTCGGCGTTCCAGAAAAAGTACCAGGGCCGGATCAGGTTCGGCGCGACACACAACAGGATTTCCTTTCCCCGTTCTCTCCTGTCGCGCCCATTGCACCGCAACGATGCGCATCTTTATGAAATCATCCTGAAATCGGCTTCAAGCGAGTTGGAATGGTTCGGTCATATGGAATCGCCCATTTCCAGGATAGCAAACGAGGTTGCCTCGAACCTGCCCAAGGGATCCTTCACGCTTCCCCAGATTTCGGCAAAGCTCGGCATGTCGCAACGAGCGGTCCAGCGTCTGCTTGAAAAGGAGGGGACGAGTTTCCGGGCACTCAGCGAGGAAATCCGCCGCTCCGCCGCCGAGCGCTATTTGCGCAATACGGATCTGCCGCTCAAGGAGATTGCCTTTCTTCTCGGCTTTTCCGAACTCAGTACCTTTTCCCGCGCGGTCAAGATCTGGTTTGGCGTGTCGCCCAGGAAGGTCCGGGAGGCCCGGGGGAAAACGCAGCCACGAGATCACGGTGCCCCGAAAAAAGTCACGTCTGTCCGCGCTAGCGGCAGAAAACGGGCAAGTGGCTGAGTTGCCGGTTGAGGCTGGTCTGGAAGATCGACTTCAAACAATCACAGCATGACCGATGGGTACGGGAATTGCGGCACGACAGCGAGATCGGGCGAACCACTGCCGTGCCTTTCATCAGGTCGTTTGCCTGCGAATATCCGAAACTCCAATTCGGGCATCCGTGCCGCATCCCATGGAAACGGTCGTATCAGGGCGGAGAACAATCCCTGTTCCCGGCACAGGCCCCGAGGCGTGAGTGTCTTGTCGGCCGATTCCGCGCAATGCGAAGAACCGGCACCTGTCTTTGACCCCGGTAACGGGAACCCCGGAGATGTGCCTGCGTGGGACTGGGCAAATTTCCGGCGACGTTCCCTTCCCTCTTCTTACGTCAGGGTTTCGGCCGTGTCTTTGGCCCGCGACGTAAGGGAATTAGCCATTTACGCCACGACACAGGGTATTCTGCCGAAGACCGGAGACCTTCCGCCTCCCGGGCGCCCCCGCACGATGGCACTCACATTGTAATTCTCCGGAATTGTACCTAACTTGCAGGCAGCAATGCCAATCGGTTTTATTCAGGAGAATCACATGTCCGACACCGGCCTGAGCCGCTTTTTGGGAGGGTCTCCTGCCCAGGTTCTGTTGCGGCTCGTGTTTCTGTCCTTTGTCGTCGGCATCGTTCTGTCAGCCCTGAACCTCGATCCGCTCGATCTGGTCAATCTGGCGGTCGACTTTATCGAAAGGCTCTGGAACATGGGCTTCCGGGCGCTCGGTCGCCTCGGAAACTACCTGGTCATCGGCGCCATCGTGGTGGTTCCGATCTGGCTGGTCACGCGTATTCTCGCGATGGGAAGGTCCCGGTAACAATGCTTCGGGCCGTGCGGTGCAAAGTCAGGTGCCGGTCGGCCAGTTCGCCAATATCCGTCGAATAGCCGCCACCCAGAACCCCGGCCAACGGCAAGCCGGCCGCGCGCACCGTTTCAAGGACATAGCGGTCCCGCCGGCGCAGGCCGTCACGCGTCAGGGCAAGACGGCCGAGCCGGTCATGCTCGTAAGGATCGACACCGGCATTGAAGAACACCAGGTCCCAGGCCCGGCTTTCCAGGAGACCGGGCAAAACCTCTTGCAACCTTGCCAGATAGGCCGCGTCCCCGGTTCCGTCCGGCAGTCCGATATCGAGATGAGAGGCAATCTTGCGGACCGGATAGTTCTTTTCAGAATGCATCGAGAAGGTGAAGACGTCCGGATCGCCCTGAAAGATATCCGCCGTTCCATCGCCCTGATGCACGTCCAGATCAATGACCAGCGCTCTTCCGATAGCGCCGTCCGCCTGCATTACCCTGATGGCGACAGCAACATCGTTGAACACGCAGAAACCCGCGCCATGGGCACGCCTTGCGTGGTGGCTGCCACCGGCCGTGTTGCAGGCAATGCCGTGTTCGAGCGCAAGATACCCGGTCAACACGGTACCGCCCGTGGCGCATCTGGCGCGCAGCGCGATGTCCTCGCGCATCGGAAAGCCGATTTCCCGAGCAATCTTGTCCGGCACGCGCGCATTGAAAACCTGATCGACATAGGCGGGGTCATGCGCCAGGGCAACCCATTCGAAAGGCGCCGGACGCGGCCGGTAGAACGGTTTGCCATCCAGAAGCCCCTCCTCGCGGATCAGCTCGGCAACGGCCCGGAACTTGTCCATCGGGAACCGGTGGTTGGCGGGAAGGTCGGCGCAATAGGCCGGATGGTGAACGATCGGCGGGCTCATTCTTGCGCAATATAAGGTGCTAAAGCCGTTCTGACACCCACTATCGGCAGACCATGAGCGGAGTGCCAGCGAATACCCGGTATGTAAGGAAAGCGATTGACGACGGCGGACAAGCGCGACAAGAAGATCTGCCTTCCAGAGTGAGCCCACAATGTCCAACCCCAACGCCGGCGGCAATCCGTCAAGTCTCGGCTTTTCCGTAACGCATCGGTCCGTACTCGCCATCGCTGTCCCGATGACGCTCGGCTATCTGTCGACGCCATTGCTCGGTGTGGTCGACATGGCGGTCATTGGCCGCCTGGGCAATCCGGCGCTGCTTGGCGGGATTGCGCTTGGCGGCATCATATTCGATCTGGTGTTCACCACCTTCAATTTCCTGCGCTCGGGAACGACCGGACTGACCGCGCAGGCCTTTGGTGCGCAGCACGAAGAAGAAATCCGGGCAACGCTGCTGCGGGCCCTCGTCATTGCCGCCCTCGGTGGGCTTTGCGTCATCGCCGTGCAAACGCCGGTCCGCGACATCGGGCTCTGGTTTCTCGGCGGCAGCAAGGAAGTGCAGTCGGCCACGGTCCGCTATTTTGATGTGAGGGTCTACAGTGCCCCGTTCCTGCTGGCCAATTACGCCATTCTCGGCTGGTTCATCGGGATGGGGCGGGCCGGAACCGGCCTGATCCTGCAGCTCTTCCTGAACGGGCTCAACATCGCGCTCAGCCTGTGGTTCGTCGTCGGGCTCGGCTGGAGCGTGGAAGGCGCCGCCTTTGCCACGGTGCTGAGCGAAATTTCCGCGACCTGTCTCGGACTTGTGCTTGTGCTGGCAAGCGTCGAAAAGGGATCCTGGCCATCAGCCGCGATCGTATTCGACCGGCGCCTGCTGATCCGGATGATGGCGGTCAACCGGGACATCATGATCCGGTCTTTCGCCCTGCTATATGCTTATGCCTTCTTCATGGCCCGCTCGGCCGATCAGGGCGACACGGTTCTGGCGGCCAATGCCGTGCTTGAAAAATTCATTCTCGTGGCCGGTTATTTCCTGGACGGGCTCGCCACGGCCGCCGAACAGCTCGCGGGCCGTGCGGTCGGCGCCCGCCACCGTCCCGCCTTCGACCGCACGCTGAAACTCACAGCCCTCTGGAGCTTTTCGATGGCAGCGGGTCTTGCAGCGGTCTTCTATGTCTTCGGTCCCGCCCTGATCGCCTTCATGACAACAGCGCCGGAAGTCCGCGAGATCGGCCGGACCTATCTGATCTGGGCGGTCCTGGCACCGCTCCTGGGCGTGCTGGCCTTCCAGATGGACGGCGTCTTTATCGGTGCAACCTGGTCCGCGACCATGCGCAACATGATGCTGCTCTCGCTTGCCGTCTTTATCGCCGCCTATTACGCGCTTTTTCCGGTCCTCGGCAATCACGGCCTGTGGCTGGCCATGGAGCTCTTTTTGGGCTTGCGCGGCCTTACCCTGCTGGCGGCCTGCCGCAAGCGGGCGGCGGAAACCTTCGTCGCCGCCTGAGACCGCTACGCCTCAGGCTTCTTCCGCTGCCCAGGCCTCGACATTGGCATCCCGAGCTTCGCGCAGGGACGACAAACCATGTTCATCGAGCCTGGCGGCGAGCCCCGTCAGGATCTCGTTGATCAGGGCCGGCCCCTTGAACACGAGCGAGGAATAAAGCTGAAGAAGGTCCGCGCCCGCGGTGACCTTCGTCCAGGCGGTTTCCGCACTGTCGATGCCGCCGACACCGACGATGGGCAGATCGGGCCCGGCCAGCTTGCGCGCCCTGGCAAGCACGATGGTGGACTTGCGGAACAGCGGCCGTCCCGACAACCCGCCGGTTTCTTTCGCGGAACCGGTCGGCTTCAATCCTTCCCTGCTTATGGTGGTGTTGGACACAATCAGGCCGTCGACACTCTTGGCCAGGACCTCCTCGACGATGTCGGACAGGTCGTCGTCGGCCACGTCAGGCGCGATCTTCAGCAGCACCGGAACCCGGCGGCCGAGCTTTTCCGTGCACTCGTCCCGGGCCGAAATCACGCCGGTCAAAAGCTCCGCAAGCGCGGAACGCGCCTGCAAGTCCCTCAGGCCCGGCGTGTTGGGCGAGGAAATATTGACGGTGAAATAGGAGGCGATATCGGCAAAGGCGAATATCCCTGCAACATAATCGGCAATCCGGTCGGTGGCGTCCTTGTTCGCCCCCACGTTGATGCCGACGATACCGCTCAAGGTCCGGCGCGCATCTAGCCGTCTGCGCAGAGCCTCGTGGCCTTCGTTGTTGAAACCGTAACGGTTGATGACCCCCTGGTCCTCCGGCAACCGGAACACACGCGGGCGCGGATTGCCCGGCTGCGGTTTCGGCGTCACGGAACCGACTTCCGTGTAGCCGAAACCGAGCCGCAGAAGCGCATCCGGCACCTCGCCGTTCTTGTCGAAACCGGCGGCCATTCCAAGCGGGTTTGGAAACCTCAGGTCCCAGAGTTTTACCGCCAGGCGCGGATCAGACGCTTTCATGCGCCCCGGCATCAGGCCGGACTTGAGGGCCTTGATGGTTGCCTGGTGTGCCGTTTCCGCGTCAAGGCATTGCAGGCCCTTCAGGGCTGCTTGTTCAAGAAGGCGCAGCATTATTGGTCGAGCTCCGGAAAGACGTGATCGCCGCCGGGCGCCAACGGCAAATCCTTGACCCAGAGGGCCGCGGCTGGATCGAAGGTATCGTAGAGATGCGGAAACAGTGCGCCGCCGCGGGAGACTTCCCACTTCAGCTTGTCCCCGAAGGCATCCGCGTCGAAGGCGGCCAGCAGCAGATCGGACTGTCCGGCAAAGTGCTTGGCCGCTGTCTCCCGAGCCTGTTCCCCGGTGGAGAAATGAATGTAGCCGTCGGCCAGATCCACCGGCGCCCCCTTGAAGACACCGGCCTCGACCGCCTCCTGCCAAAGCACCCTCGGGACGATCTTGAATATCAGCGTCATGCGCGCACCTGCTTGAACCTGTTATGACTTGCGGCGAACCGGGCCGGACACTACTCAATGGACCATTGCCGGACAAGACGACTTGCCAGTTCTTTTAAGGAAGTCTTGTATTATGCGTTTGGAAAACCGGATTCGACGGGCTGCGAGGTTCGACGGCCCTCAATGAAACCGGCAGGCCAGTAATTGCGAGCGACCCCGGAATGAAACTTCGGCCATTCTTGGCGCCAATCCTGATCCTGACCGTTCCCGGCGGTCTGCTGGGCTGGCTTCTGCTTGCCGAACCGCCCGAACCGCCGCTTGAGAAATCCGTGGCGGAGATCGCCCGGGAGGCTTCGCGGAAAGACGGGGCGCCGGACGGTCCGGCACCCCCCCCCTTATCCGGCCAGCCGTCGGACCAGGCTTCAGCCGAAGCCGCCCCTCTTCCCGATGACATTCGCAATGTTTCACCGGAGGGCGTGTCGACACCGAGGGTGCATGGCAGCCTGAAACGGATCGAACCCTCCAAACGCTATCTGGAGCTGAAGAACCCACCCGTCGATGCCGTTCCGGACGGCCCCATCGAACTGGTGCGGGTGCAGGTTCTGGATGCAGGCCACATCAGGTCCGAAAAGCTGACCGTCACGCTTGCCCATATCAAGCCGCTGACCTTCGACGAGACCTGCCAGACGAAACTCGGAGCCAACTGGCCCTGCGGGGCACGGGCACGAACCTTTCTGCGCGGCCTGATCCGGCATCTGAAGGTCAACTGCGAAAAGGTCGAGGAACTCGGGCCCCGGCATATCCTCGGCACCTGCAAGCGGGGCAGCATTGATCTCAGCGAACGCATGGTTCGCTACGGCTGGGCCGATCCGGCACCGGACGCTCCGGCCAAATACGACAACCTCGCACAGACCGCCCGGAACAAGCGGCTCGGCAAGTGGCAAACCGACTGGCTGGCTGATGAAGCTTCCGGCAATTGGGCCAGCAACGGCAATTCTCCCCTGCCAGGCCTGGAAGACCTGGCGCCTGAAATTGTGGACTGGAGCCAGCCTGCAAACGCTGAAGGGGATGCGGATGGTCTGGTGGGGGCTGAGGACATAGAGGCGGAAGACGTGGACGGCCTCTCCGACGAACCGGATATATCCCTGGACTTTTCCCCGGCCATACCGCTGCAATAGCCCCGGTGCTTCCCGGGTTGGCTGGGCAAGAAAATGACATTTCGACCGGCCGTACTAGATTCCTCCTGAGGATCTATCGAGCGCAGGAGGCCAGGTCATGACAGACAATCTCAAGGTGGGCGTTGTCGGAGGAACCGGACAGCTCGGCAGTGCGATTGCAACGGCCTGGCTCTCCAGCGGCGAGGTTGCGCCACAGGATCTCTGGATTTCCAACAGGTCCGGCACCGCCGCGGGATTCGAGGCCTGGCCCTCGGTCAATGTCACCGCCTCGAACCAGGACCTGGCGGATCATTGCGATGTCATTTTGCTGTCGGTCCCGCCGGCCCTCGCCGGCACGATCGGTGTTTCTGCTCCCGGCAAACTCGTCATTTCCGTGATGGCCGGCATCTGCCTCCAAACTCTTGGCGACCTGACCGGCAGCCGGAAAACCGTTCGGGCCATGTCGAGCCCCGCTGCCCGCTGGCGCCTGGCGTATTCGCCCTGGGTGGCGGTGCCCGGCCTGGAGCCGCGAGATCGCACCATCGTCGAAATGCTGTTTGCCACCTGCGGCTCAACCGACGAAGTATCTGACGAACACCAGATCGAGGTATTCACGGCGATCACCGGGCCGGTACCCGGTTTCGCGGCCTACTTTGCCGACTGCATGGTGCAATACGCTGTCGCAGGCGGCGTCGACCCGAAAATCGCTTCAAAGGCAGTCAAGCAGCTGCTGCTGGCCAGCGGCGAAGTCATGTCCGACAGCCAGCTGCCACCGGCCGCCTATGTCCAGGAAATGATCGACTACGGCGGAACGACAGCGGCGGGTCTTCTCAAGCTGCAGGATCTCGGTGTCGACCGATTGATCGCCGAGGGACTGGACTCCTGCGTGGAGCGGGTCCGGACGATTGCAGGAGCTGATTGAGACCGGCACCCGCAAATACAAAAGGCGGAGCTTATCGCTCCGCCTCTTTCGGTTTTTGAAAACCTGGTCCTGCTTACGCCGCCAGTTCGCCGGCCAGCGCCTTGCGGATCATCTCGCGGGTCTCCGCAATGCCGTAGAGCGCCACGAAGGACCCGAAGCGCGGGCCTTTTTCCTGGCCAAGCAAGAGCTGGTAAAGCGCCGAGAACCAGGCAACGGAAACGCCGGGACCGCCGTCCGGGCCTTTCTTGTTCTGGTCCTGATAGCGCTCGATGGCACGGGCAACATCCAGAACCGCATCCTGAATGGCCGCACCGTCCGCATCCGCCGGCAGGGCAGCCAGGGTCTCGTCCAGCTTCTCAAGAGCCTGACGCTCGACATCGTCCGGTGTCTTGAACGACTTGTTCGGTTTGACAAAATCGTCGAAGTAGCGAATGGCGTAACCCACCAGCGCGTCCAGCTCCGGGTGGTTCTCCGGGGTGACACCCGGCGCATAGCGCGAAATGAACGCCCAGAGCACATCCTTGTTTTCCGCGTTCGACGCGGAGACGAGGTTCAGCAGCATGGCGAAGGGCACCGGCATGTCGATCTGCGGAATGTTTCCGGAGTGAATGTGCCAGGCCGGGTTGCCCAGTTTCTGCTCCACCGGCATCTGGTCGTACTTCTGGACGAAGGTGTAATACTCGTCCACGGCCTTCGGGATGACGTCGAAATAGAGCTTCTTCGCGGTCTTCGGCTTCTGGAAATTGTAGAGCGCCAGGCTTTCCGGCGAAGCATAGGTCAGCCACTCGTCGATGGTCAGGCCGTTGCCCTTGGACTTGGAGATCTTCTCGCCCTTCTCGTCCAGGAACAGCTCGTAAACGAAATGCTCCGGAGCCTTGCCGCCCAGAATATTGCAGATCTTGTCGTAGATCGGCGCGTTGGTCATGTGGTCTTTGCCGAACATCTCGAAATCGACGTCCAGCGCCGCCCAGCGCATGCCGAAATCCGGCTTCCACTGCAGCTTCACCTTGCCGCCGGTCACCGGCAACGTGATGTCCTCGCCGGTCTCGTCCTCGAAGGTGATCGTGCCGTCCTTCGGGTTCACGTCCTTCATCGGAACATAAAGGACCCGGCCGGACGCCGGCGAGATCGGCAGGAACGGCGAATAGGTCGCCTGGCGCTCCGCCCCGAGGGTCGGCAGCATGACGTCCATGATTTTCTGATACTTCTCGGTCGCCCGGATCAGCACCTCGTCGAACTTGCCGGACTTGTAGTATTCGGTCGCGCTGGCAAATTCGTAGTCGAAGCCGAAGGTGTCCAGGAACCGGCGCAGCATGGCATTGTTATGCGCGGCGAAGCTGTCGAAGTCGCCGCCGAAGGGATTCGGCACCGCCGTCAGCGGCATCTGGAGGTAAGGCTCGAGCGCGGCGCGGTCCGGCACGTTTTCCGGGATCTTGCGCATGCCGTCCATGTCGTCGGAAAAGCACAGCAGCCGGGTCGGGATCTGGTCTTCTGTCAGCAAGCGGAAGGCAGTGCGCACCATGGTTGTGCGCAGCACCTCGCCGAAGGTGCCGATGTGCGGCAGGCCCGACGGCCCGTAGCCGGTCTCGAAAAGGACCGGTTTCACCGGATCCCGTTTTCCGATCCGTTTGACCAGTTTTCGCGCTTCTTCGAACGGCCACGCTTTCGATTTCGTGGCTGCCTCGACAAACTCTTGCGAAAGGTCAAGCGGCGGCAGGGATTGGTCGGTCATTTTCAAATGTCATTCTGTTGTTGAGATGAAGGCAGCTCCGTTCCGGCGCCGTATCGTCCGGTGGCCGGATGCTGCGGCGCGACACTAGATCAAGCCGCTTTCATGTGCAATCGCATGAATGCAGGTAAATTGCCCGGTTTGGAAGGGTTGGCGCTCCTTCCATGCAGCCTTTCAATCCGGCGGAGCCTTGAAGGATGGAGCCTCTGACAACCGATTGTCGCAGGCCAGTGACTTGCAGCTTGCCGCACAAGCGATTACATCGGGCCTTCAGACTTGCCAGGATATGGCGCCAGCGGAGAATGAATAGTGTCTATGAATGAGCCAATCAGCGTGCAGGAAGCCCTCATCTACGTGATGGTGATCGTCTCCGCGTCGGACAATGCGATGACCGACAACGAACTGGCGACCATTGGCGACATGATCAAGATGCTCCCGGTCTTCAAGGGCTACGATACCAACCGGATCATTCCTGCGGCCCAGCGCTGCGGAGACATTCTTCAGGAAGACAACGGCCTGTCCCTGGTGCTGGAGCTGGTGGGCGACGTGCTGCCGCACAAGCTTTACGACACCGCTTATGCGCTTGCCGTGGAAGTTGCGGCCGCCGACCTTGAGGTCCATCAGGAGGAGCTGCGCATTCTCCAGCTCCTGCGCGACCGTTTCCACCTCGACAAGCTGACCGTTGCCGCCATCGAACGCGGTGCCATCGCCCGTTACAGAACGGTCTGACGCCGTCGGAGCAGTCGAGTGAAGGCAAAGAAGGCCCTTGCCTGGGTCGCGGCGGTTGCCCTTGTCGTTCTGGGCTGCCTTTTCCTGGCCTTCCAGGGTCTGCAGGATTTCGACTTTTCGGAATACAGGACCCGGCCCCTCGCCTTTGATTTTGACGGCTATTCCGTTGCCGGCACACTTCACCTGCCGCGTGCGGAAAACCCGCCGCTGGTGCTGCTGGTTCATGGTGACGGACCGGCGGACAGATATTCAGGTGACGGCTACATGCCGCTCATCAGCACGCTTCTGGACAGCGGAATTGCCGTCTATTCCTGGGACAAGCCGGGCATCGGCGAAAGCGGCGGCAACTGGCTGTCCTTTTCCATGGACGACCGGGCGCGGCTTGCGGCCACGGCCCTTGCCACGGTAAAGCAGCAGCCCGGGCTTCAGACGTCACCTGCCGGTTTTCTCGGCTTTTCACAAGCCGGCTGGGTTCTGCCGATCCTGGCGCAGGAACCTGCACGCGGCGACTTCTTCGTGATCGTCGGCGGTGCGATCAACTGGCTGCGCCAGGGCGCTTATTACACGAAGCGGAAGATGGAACTTGCAGGGGCAAGCGGGCAGGATATCAAGGCGGCACTCAAGGCAGGGATGGACGCCGATCTCAAACTGCGTCCGCAGTCCTTCTCCTACCAGGACTACCTGGCAAGCGGCATGGACGAAACGCCAATGTCCGAGCCCCGCTTCGGTTTCGTTCAGCGGAACATGCGGGCCGATTCCACCCACAACCTATGGCACATTTCCGCCCCGGTATTGACGATCCACGGCAGTGAGGACCTTAACGTCGACCCGGTGGCCAATTCGAATGGCTATCGCGAGATCCTGAAGGGGAGGCACAAGGCAAACCGGTCCGTGGTCGTTCCCGGCGGCACACATGCCCTGCTGCGGGCAGGTCTCTTCAACTATCAGCTAGAAGGCAACATGCCTGCAGGGCTGAAGACCCTGTTCGCCGTTCTCGGCCGCCGGGCCTATGCGCCGGGAGCGCTGGAGACCCTGACCGGCTGGGTCAACGGCCTGGCGACAGAAAATTCCGCCGCGGGAAAGCCGTCAGGCCGTTCAAACTGAACAGCTTCGCGCGCTACGCGCTGTCCATTCCTAGTTCAGGCTGCGGATCGCGTCCGGCAAGTCCAGCGAAAAAGCCGGGATCATCACCTCAAACGATGTCCCGTCCGGACGTTCCATCGAATAGGAGCCGGCCATGATGCCGCTGTCGGTGGCAAGCGGGCAGTGCGAGGAGTATTCGTACGTCTCGCCGGGTTCGATCACGGGCTGTTCGCCGATGACCCCTTCGCCGCGCACTTCCTCCTGTCGGCCAAGAGCATCGGTAATCAGCCAATAACGCGATTTCAGCTGCACCGGTTCTGTACCACCGTTATGGATCTCGACCATATAGGCCCAGATGAACGCGCTTTCCTCCGGCTTCGATTCATCGTCCAGATAAAACGGTTCGACCGAGACTTCGATCCCTTCAGTGATGGCGCTGTAACTGCCGGACACGATTATTCCTTTTGCATTCAGGCCAGGACGATTTTTTTGTAGCCGTAACCAAAAGCCCGTTCATTCAGGAGGCGCTTATAGGGCCAATGACGCAGGCGTGAAAGAGACTTACTTGTGATTTGCTGCAGGAATCTGCATGTAGACGGCAGAAAGATACAAAAATCTGCGTGCCAGCTATGTTCGACGCCCGTCTCCGTCCCCTGATCGACCCGCCCCTGAATGTCCTGGGACGAAAGATTGCGGCTGCCGGCATAGGGGCCAACTCGGTGACGGTGCTGGGGTTTGCATTCGGCGTCGGTGCGGCACTTGCCATATCGTCGGGCGCGACCTTGATCGGCTTCCTGCTGATCGCCCTGAACCGGCTGGCGGACGGGCTCGATGGCGCCGTTGCCAGAGCAACCCACAAGACCGATCTCGGCGGTTATCTCGACATATCGCTGGATTTCTTCTTCTACGGCGCCATTCCGCTGTCCTTCGCCTTCCTCGATCCGGAAGCCAATGCATTGGCGGCCGCAGCGCTGCTTTGCAGCTTCTACGCCAACGGTTCGGCGTTCCTCGCCTTTGCCATCATGGCGGAAAAACGCGGCCTCGCCACACAGTCTCAAGGCGCGAAATCGCTCTACTATCTCAGCGGCCTGGCGGAAGGCACGGAAACCATCGCCCTCTTCCTGCTGGTCGCCCTGCGGCCGGACTGGTTCCCGGTGCTTGCCTGGGCGTTCGCCGCAATCTGCTTTGTTTCCGCAGGCGCACGCGTGCTGATGGGGGTCAGCGCCTTGCGGCATCAGCCGGAACCCGCCGAGTAATATCCATCGGCAAGGGCTGTGCTCCCATCGGGAGAGAGGCTCGGAGCAATGAAAAACACGGCAAGGCCTTCCCGGACGCAGCGGAGCGAAGATCCGGGATCATTGAGCCAAAAGCAGAAGATCTTGCAAGTCGAAACGGGAGTTCGCGGCTCTCAGGTCCCGGCTCGCTCTCCGCTTGGCCGGGACTGCGCCGGAAAAGGACTTTGTCTGTAGACCGGGGCCCTCTCCCGCCGGGAGAGAGGCTTTTCCCATCAAATTTGCTAAGGACCTCAGAGCGCCGCCAGGGCCTTTTCGATATCTTCCAGAAGATCCTGCGGATCTTCCAGACCGACGGACAGCCGCAGAATGCCGTCGGTGATGCCAAGCTCTTCACGCGCTTCCTCGCCAATCGACTGGTGCGTCGTCGTCGCCGGATGACAGATGAGGCTCTTGGCGTCGCCCAGGTTGTTGGAGATCTTGATCAGCTCCAGCGCATCGAGAAAGCGGAACGCGGCTTCCTTGCCGCCCTCGATTTCGAGCGCAACCATGGTGGACCCGCCCTGCATCTGGCGCTTGACCGCATCTGCCTGCGGGTGATCGTCCCGTCCCGGATAGATCAGTCGCTTCACCTTGGACTGGCCGGCCAGGAAATCGGCTATCTGCCCGGCGCTTTCCGTCTGGCGGGCGACGCGCAGCGGCAGGGTTTCCAGCCCCTTCAGCAGCACCCAGGCACTGAACGGGCTCATGTGCGGGCCGGTGTGTTTCACGAATGGCATGACCTCGTCGTTGATCCATTCCTCGTCGGAAAGGATCACGCCGCCAAGACAGCGGCCCTGACCGTCGATGTGCTTGGTGGCCGAATAGACGACGACGTCGGCACCCAGTTGCAAGGGCGACTGGAACAGCGGCGTTGCAAAGACGTTGTCGACGATCAGGCGCGCCCCCTGAGCCTTGGCAATTTCGGCGACGGCGGCGATGTCGATGACTTCCAGCGTCGGGTTGGTCGGGCTTTCCAGGAACATCGCTTTTGTGTTCGGCCGGACGGCGGCTTTCCACTGGTCGATGTCGGTGCCGTCGATAAGCGTGCTTTCCACACCGAAGCGCGGCAACAGCGTTTCGCAGATATAGCGGCAGGAGCCGAAGAGCGCCCGTGAAGCGATGACATGATCACCCGCCTTGACGGAGGCCATCAACGCCAGGTTTACGGCCGCCATGCCGCTGGCGGTTGCACGTGCGGCTTCCGCCCCTTCATGCGCCTTGATGCGGTCCTCGAACATGGTGACGGTGGGATTGGCGTAGCGGGAATAGACATAGCCCGGATCGTCGCCGTTGAACCTGGCTTCCGCTGCTTCGGCATTGTCGTAGGTGAAGCCTTGCGTCAGATAAATGGTCTCGGAGGTCTCACCAAACGGGGACCGCATGGTGCCGCCATGAACCAGATTGGTTGCCGGGCGCCACTTCCTGTTTCCGGTTTTGGTGTTCTCAGTCATTTCATTCCGCTCCAAACGCAAAAAACCCCAGCCTGAAGACCGGGGTTCGCACCTCCGGCCTTTTTAGCAACTTGTTTAACGTGGCTGCAAGCCGGCCGGCCCAAATCACCACGAGGTAGCGCTGTGAATAAGGGAAAACGCCTCCCGGGTCAATCTCCTTTGCCAAACCCGCAGAAACCCTGTTGGCGCGAGCCGCCGCATCCTTTAAGGACGTAGGACGAACGAACATGCAGGACACATAGATGAACGTGACAGCGGGTCAGGCCTTGAACGGAAGCGCATCTCTCTCAGCTAGCGGCATTTTGCCCGAACGTATCATTCACGCCATGTTCACTACCGGCGAGATCTTGTCTGCCGAGCCGCCTGTTACCGGACAGGTGCAGCCCGCCAGCCTCGATCTGCGCCTCGGCAGGGTAGCCTACCGCGTCCGTGCCAGCTTTCTGCCCGGCCCGGACATCAAGGTGGCAGACAGGCTGGAACAGCTCAAACTGCACACCGTCGACCTGACGGAAGGCGCCGTTCTGGAAACCGGCTGCGTCTACATCGTGCCGCTGCAGGAAAGCCTGGCACTTGCCGCCGACATCTCCGCCACCGCCAACCCGAAGAGTTCCACCGGACGGCTCGACGTCTTCACCCGCGTCATCACCGACAACGGCCTTGCCTTCGATACCATTCCGGCCGGCTACACCGGCCCGCTCTATGCGGAGATCTCGCCGCTTACCTTCCCGATCCTGGCACGCACCGGTTCGCGTCTCAGCCAGATCCGTTTCCGCCGGGGGCAGTCGCTCATTCCGGACGCCGAACTGGAAGAGGTTCACAAGGCGCATACCTTGATGAGCGGCGGCAACGAGCGCATCGGCGGCGGCGTCCAGCTCTCGATCGACCTGGAAGGCAACGGTCCGGGCAGCCTGATCGGCTACCGCGCCAAGCAGCATTCCGGCCTCATCGATGTCGACAAGGTCGGTGCGCAGGATCCGCTCGATTTCTGGGAGCCGATCTACCGCCGCCAAAATGCCGAGCTGATCCTCGACCCGGACGCGTTCTATATCCTGGTCAGCCAGGAAGCGGTGCATGTACCGCCGGACTATGCCGCCGAGATGGTGCCCTTCGACCCGCTGGTCGGCGAGTTCCGGGTGCATTACGCCGGATTCTTCGATCCGGGCTTCGGCCATGTCGGCGCCGGCGGCATCGGCTCGCGCGCCGTTCTGGAAGTTCGCTCCCACGACGTGCCCTTCATCGTCGAGCACGGCCAGACCATCGGCCGCCTTGTCTATGAGCACATGGCCGAACGGCCCGAGCGCCTTTACGGCGAAGGCATCGGCTCCAACTATCAGGGGCAGGCCCTGAAGCTTTCCAAGCACTTCAGGGCGCCCGCCTGAAACCCGTATGACCCTGAAAACGATCACCCGAGAATTTGAAGGATTTCTGGAGGACCGGAAGTCCCGCTTCCTGGCGCATCTCGTTCCCCTGGAGCTGTTTGACCAGCGCCTGGAGGAACTGCGCAAGGAGCACAAGAAGGCCGCGCACATCGTCACTGCCCACCGTCGCCTGCTGGAGGACGACCGGATCGAGGAAAGCGGCAAGGACGACGGCGAACCGGCCGGCACCTCAGGCATGCCGACCTTGCGCGTTCTGCAGGGGGCGGAGCTGATCAACTGCGCCGTTCTGATCGTGCGCTATTTCGGCGGCACCAAACTCGGCGGCGGCGGCCTCGCCCGCGCCTATTCGGGCGCGGCACAGGACGCGATCAACAATGCCGAACTGGTGGTGTTTCAGAAGATCCTCACCCAAAAAGTGAAGGCCGGATTTGCCGATAGCTCGGAAGTGGAGCGGAAGATCGAAATGCTGGGGCTGACGGTCATCGCACGCGATTACACCGAAGACGGCGTGACGCTGACGGTCGAAGGGCCGGAGGACGCGCTCTCACAGCTTTGAAGGCCCGCCCCTTCAAGGCATCAGTCAACAACCACTGCCGCGCCTTCCCTGCGATGGTCTCCGATACTGGAAAACCGGCCGCTCCCGTCGGCGCAGACGGCATGCACACCTCCAAAAAACATATTCTTTTCCGGCCAGATGCAATGGTCCGGAAAGAGGACTTTCAGTTGCGGCAACGCACTGACGACCCCAGGCGCCTCGACGTCCAGATGCCCGTTTTCGATGTGGAGCCGCGGTGCGCGGACCGCCTCCTCAAGTCCGGCATGTCCGAGGCAGATACGCGCAACCACCTGGAAGATCGCCGAACGGATCCTGTTGGAACCGCCTGACCCGAGGGCGATCAGGCCTCCGCCCGGAGCGTCGATCAAGGTCGGGCACATCATGGACGCCAGCCTTGTGTCGACAGGCCAATCAGCACGACCTGCCGGGTTCACATCCTCTTCTCCGAGAATGTTGTTCAGCATGAAACCGTACCCGGCAACGACCTCACCGTTCCCGGTCCCGTTGGAAACCGTGACGGAACAGGCATTTCCTTCAGCATCTGCCACCGAAATATGGGTTGTGCCCTTCTGGCGCATCGGACGGTCCAGAAGCTGTGCGAGGTCCCCGCGGGCGGCAAGACGCGCCTGGTCGGTCAAGTGCAGGGCGCGGGCCATGCCAGTCACATCGAAAGCGTCAAGATGGGTGAGCGCGTAGCGGATCAGCGTCCCGCAGGCAGCCGGTGGCGGATTGAGGTAGACGGTTGCCCCGTCCAGATCAACGCAAAGCGGCTCGCGCGCATGGACTCTGTAGCCCTCCAGATCCTCCCGGGTCAGGTGGCCGCCATCGTTTTGCTCTGCCAGCACCTGACCGGCAATGCCGGTTTGCAACCAGTCCGACTGTGCCCATTCGGCAAACAGATCCGCGATTTCGGGATTGTAGAACACCGATCCGGCAGCGGGCAGGTCACCGGAAGGCGCGAACAGCTTTTTGGCAGGTGCCGTTGCCGTCAGGATCGGCCGGACCACCGTGGACAGATAATGCTGATAGCCGGTGACCCGGTGTCCTGTCTTGCCGATCCTGATCGCCGGAGCGAAAAGATCCGCCAGCGACAGCGTCGCACCACTTTCATGAAGCGCCGTGAGACCGGCAAAAAAACCCGGCGCCGCGACGGTTGCCGGTCCAATATGGAAAACCTGCGTCGCTGCTCCGAAATCGGCGGTGATGCTCCTGAAGCCTGCGGAACAATCGCCCCGCTTTTGCTTCGGGGTTTGCGGAAAAAAGTCGAGCAGCGTCGTTTTCCCGCTTCCACCGTTGCGGATCATGGCAAATCCGCCGCCGCCGGGAGACGCCAGAACCGGCTCGCACACACAGGCAGTGGCGAGCGCGGCAATTGCCGCATCAAAGGCGTTACCGCCCTCGCGCAGCATTTCAGCGCCTGCTTCCACTGTCAGCTGATGACCTGCCGCTATGGTGCCTTTTGCCTGTCGTGCCATAGCTTTTGACAAATCATGCACTTCGCCGAAACGCAAGCGCCGCTTTCGATCCAGCGTGCTGTTGCCTAAACCCTTAGACGATCTTCAGCGACATGGGCGCGCAGTTCCTTCACCTCCGCCCGGAGTGCCCTCACTTCTTCCAGGATCATGCCGGTCTCGTCGTGGATCGCCTGCCGGTTGGCATCCGCCTCGGCTTCATGCTCTTCCTGCATGGCCGAGACGATGATCCCGATGAAGAGATTGAGCACCGTGAAGGCCGTCGACAGAATGAACGGCACGAAGAACAGCCAGGACAGCGGGAACTCTTCCATGACCGGGCGCACGATGCCCATAGACCAGCTTTCCAGCGTCATGATCTGGAACAGCGTATAGAGCGACTTGCCGATGTCACCGAACCATTCGGGAAAGGCTGCGCCATAGAGCTTCGTCGCCATGACCGCGAAGACATAGAAGACCAACGCCATCAACACCATGATCGAGCCCATGCCCGGCAGCGCCGAGATGAGGCCGCCGATCACGCGGCGGAGCGACGGCACCACGGAGATCAGGCGCAGCACCCTGAGGATACGCAGCGACCGCAGCACGCTAAAGGCACCGCTTGCCGGCATCAGCGAGATCGCAACGATCGTGAAATCGAAGAGGCTCCAGGGATCCCTGAAGAACTTCGGTCCATGGGCATAGAGCCGCAGCACCAGTTCCACAACGAATATGCCGAGGATCAGTTGATCGAGAAATAGCAGAAGGCTGCCGATTTCTGCCATGACGGACGGACTCGTTTCCAGACCGAGCGTCACCGCGTTCACAACGATGATGCCGATGATACCGAATTCCCAATTGCGCGACGTGACCAGCGCCCTCACCTGATTTCGCATGAACTTTCCCGGAAATTTCTTGGCTGACCGGCGCTCCTGGGCGCCGCGCGAAACATGGCGATTGTTGCGCTGCAGCGCAAGATCTCTCCGCGCGGGAAAACAGCAGTTCGCGCAACAAGTCCGCTTGACAGTTTCCGCGAGGCAGCGCAGAAAGCTGGAAACGCCTCAAGCGGGTGTAGCTCAATGGTAGAGCAGAAGCTTCCCAAGCTTAAGACGGGGGTTCGATTCCCCTCACCCGCTCCAGTTTCCCGAACTTCGACCAACCGCTAAGCCACTCGTTCCTGCCGGATCATGTCCGCCGCCTTTTCCGCGATCATTACAACCGGCGAGGCCGTGTTGCCCGAAACGATCTTCGGCATGATGGAGGCATCGATGACCCGGAGGCCTTGAACCCCACGCACCTTGAGCTGCGGATCGACCACGGCTTCCTCATCCGGCCCCATGCGGCAGGTGCCGACCGGGTGGAAGATGGTGGTGGCGATGTCGCCGACCTTTTTCAAAAGCTCCTCGTCGCTGGCGACCTCCGGTCCGGGAAGAATTTCCTCGGGCTGATAGGTTAGAAGCGCCTTGGCCGTCATGATTTCCCGCGCCTGACGCACGGATTTCACAGCAACGTCCTTGTCCCGTTCCGCCGACAGGTAATTCAGTCGGATGTCCGGCTGAAGAGCGAGGTCCGGGCTCTGTATATGGGTCGAGCCGACGCTTTCCGGGCGCAAGTTACAGACCGAAACCGTGATGGCCGGGAAAGGATGCAAGGGATCACCGAGCTTGTCGGTGGAAAGTGGCTGGACGTGATACTCCAGGTCCGGCGTTTCCAGTGCCGGGTCGGACTTGGTGAACATGCCGAACTGGCTGGGCGCCATGGACATCGGCCCGGAGCGCGTCAGCCCGTATTGAAGGGCAATCGCCGCCTTGCCGAAAAGACTGTTGGCCATGGTGTTCAGCGTCTTCGCGTTCTTCACCTTGTAGACCGTGCGGATCTGCAGGTGATCCTGCAGGTTTTTCCCCACCTGGGAGCGTTCGTGCAGAACCTTAATGCCGTGATCGGCCAGTACCTCGCCGTTGCCGATGCCGGACAGTTCAAGAATCTTCGGTGAATTGATCGCTCCCGCGGCCAGCAGCACTTCCTTTTCCGCGCGGACAGTCATCTCCTGCCCCTTGCAGGTGAAGGCGACGCCAACAGCCCGCTTGCCTTCCAGCAGGATATTCCGTGTCTCGGCATGGGTGAGCACTCGCAGGTTAGGCCGTTTGAGCGCAGGCTTCAGGAACCCCTTGGCCGTGTTCCAGCGCACGCCGTCCTTCTGGTTGACCTCGAAGAAGCCGCTGCCTTCGTTGGTGCCGTCATTGAAGTCCGGCCGCGGCTCGACACCGAATTCCTTCGCTCCCTCCTGGACCGCTTCGAGAATTTCCCAGGTCAACCGCTGCCTGGACACCTTCCACTCGCCGCCGCTGTTGTGCAAGGAGGTCTTGCCGGCATGGTGGTCTTCCGATTTCAGGAAATAGGGCAGGACGTCGTCCCAGGCCCAGCCGGGATTGCCGAGCTGGCGCCAGCGGTCGTAGTCGGCGGCCTGCCCGCGCATGTAGATCATGCCGTTGACGGAGGTGCAGCCCCCCAGAACCTTGCCGCGCGGGTAGACCAGGCTACGGCCGTTCAGCCCCGGCTCGGACGCGGTCTTCATCATCCAGTCCGTGCGCGGGTTGCCGATGCAGTAAAGATAGCCGACCGGGATATGGACCCAGTGATAATTGTCCGAGCCACCGGCTTCCAGTAACAGCACACGGGTGTTCGGATCTTCGCTCAAGCGGTTGGCAAGCACGCAACCGGCCGTCCCGGCACCCACGATCACGTAATCGTATGTTCCATCCAGAGAAATCGGCTGGTTCATCTTGCTGCTGTTCCCTGATTTCGACCTTGAACACGTCCGGCACATTTACGATGAAGCGCCGGAGCTGAAGTTTCTATTTGCAAATTCGAACCGGAGTCCGGGCAAGGTATCCTTACGCATACACCTGAAATTGCGTCGCGGCCATTCAACCTAAGTAATTATGGAAGAAGCACAACTCGCGTGTTTCACTTGCGCCCCGAGGCCGCCTGTCGCATCTCTTCCCAAAACGGCCGCATAGCCTCCGCAAGCCTCAGGTAGGTCCGGTAGCGGGCGTCAAAGTGCGCCTTCAGGGAAGCGTCCGGGTTGAAGGTCTGCCTGGCCCGCGTCATAGCGGAGACAGCCTCATCATAGCCTGCGAACACCCCTGCACCGATCCCGGCCCCGATGGCAGCGCCGAGCGCACCGGTTTCCTGGGTCTCGGCAACGGTAATCGGAACGCCGAGACAATCGGCGAACATCTGAGGCCAGACGGGACTGCGGGATCCCCCCCCTGAAAGAACGGCCCGCTCGAATGAAACGCCCGATCCCATCAGCACGTCGATATGACGGCGATGCTCGAAAAGCACCCCTTCGAACAAGGCCCGCAGGAGATGGCCTTCCGTATGCCAGCCGGCAAGGCCGTAGAAGCCGGCCCGGAAATCCGCCCCCTGCCCCGATCCGTAGAGGAACGGATGAAAAAACGGATCGTCGGCCGCCGGCGACACTTCGGCGATACGCGCGTTGCAATGGCCGAAGGGATCGTCGTGATGTCCGCCCCGCTCGACGAATTCGCGCACATACCATTCAAGATTGGCGGCGGATGTGGCGCTGGATTCGATATTCACGTATCTGCCCGGTCCGAATCCCGACGCCATGAAGACGCTACGATCGTTCACGGGGTCCGAGGAAAACACCTGGTTGACGCTCCAGGTTCCGGCAATGATCGAGGCTTCGCCATTCCGGACGACGCCGGAGCCGAGCGCGCTGGCGATCACGTCGAAATAGCCACCGGCGACGGGTGTTCCTTCCGCAAGCCCGGTTTCTCCGGCAACCTCCGCCGTGATCCGTCCGGCAATGTCCGTCGGCTGGATCAACCGGGGCAACAAGTCAGCGGCATCCGAAAGTCCGTAATGCGCCAGCAGCGTCTCGTCGTAGACACACTCCGGCATGCGCGTCAGCCCGCAGCCGGACATGTCCGAGATGTCGCTGACCCGTTCCCCCGTCAGCTTGAAGGTGACGAAATCCTTGCAGAGCAGTACCGTACCGGCCCTCTCATAGAGGTCGGGGCGGTTCTCCTTGATCCAGGCAAGCAGCACCGGCGTCTGCGACGGCCAGGGCTCCTGACGGCAGAGCTCATAGAGCACCTCTCCCTTGTCAACCTTCAACCGGGCGGCATGATCCGCAGCCCGCGTGTCCAGCGACTGGATACCAATCAGCGGGGCGTTGTCACGGTCGAGCAAGTAAAGCCCGTTGCCATGCCCCGCGCAGCCGATCGCCGCGATTTGGCACGGGTCGATGGCCGCCTCCTCGATGCAGCGGCGGATCGCCAGCTGCGCGTTTTCCCAAAGCTCGCCAAGATCCCGCTCGACATGGCCGGGCTGAGGCGTCGACGATTGGCCATCCAGCGCATGGAGCGCCACCTGCCGCCCCTCCAGATCGAACAACACGGCCTTGATGACCGTGTTGCCCGCATCGAGCCCCAGAAGATATCTTTTTGCATCAGCCACGGTTGTAGATGTCCCAAGCTTCCTCACCGCCCGCTCCGTCATGGATCATCGCCATGAGCGCAGCAACGACAGCCTTCGGATTGTCATGCTGATAGATATTGCG
>NZ_JBNKYW010000207.1:0-11784 GCF_050301095.1 Roseibium sp. | reverse complement strand
CGATGTTCTGGCCCATCCGGGCGAGGCCGACCTGACGGCTCATGTCAATTTCGAGGCTTTGGCGGCGGCGGCCGTCCGGGGCGGCGCGTTCGCCCTGCCTCCGCTCAGCCAGGGCGAATTCCTGCTGCGCTCCGGTATTCTGGAACGGGCCGGAGCCCTTGGCGCGGGCAAGTCCCACGAAGACCAGGAAACGATCCGCGATGCCGTCGAGCGGCTGGCGGCTCCCGGCCAGATGGGCGATCTCTTCAAGGTGCTTGCTGTTACGGGCAAGGGAATTTCGTTTCCACCGTTTGACAGCACGACCTGATCCCTCCAAGGATCGTGGGATGCGGAATCGCATTCCGCTCTCCCTTTCTGGCCAACCTGGAGACCGGTCATGAAAATCGAAGCTGACGCCTTGAAGCTTGCAGGCGTTCGTCACGGGTTTTTCACGCGGCAGGGCGGCGTCTCCGAAGGGCTTTACGGCAGCCTCAATATCGGTCTCGGGTCGGATGACGACCGGGATAACGTGCTGGAGAACCGGAGCCGCGTTTCCGGTGCGCTTGGCGTTTCCGAGACCCGTCTGGTTTCGCCATACCAGATCCACTCGCCGGACGTGATCACCGTCAGCGCCCCGTTTGAGGACGATGCCGACCGCAAGGCGGATGCGCTGGTGACGGCCACTCCCGGACTTGCCATCGGGGTTTCGACTGCCGATTGCGGGCCGGTCCTGTTTGCCGACCCCGAGGCCCGCGTGATCGGCGCCGCCCATTCCGGCTGGAAGGGCGCCATATCCGGTGTCCTGCAAAACACGGTGACCGCGATGGAGGCGCTCGGAGCCGCGCGCGTCAATATAACAGCCGTTCTCGGGCCGACCATTTCGCAAAGGGCCTATGAAGTCGGTCCGGAATTCAGGGACCGTTTCATTGAAGACGCTCAGGACAACGCCCGCTTTTTTGTTCCCTCCGGCCGGGCGGACCATTTCATGTTCGACCTTCCCGGCTTTATCGGAACCCGGCTGGAACAGCTGGACCTTCGCCAGGTGGCTGACCTTGGCGTGTGCACCTACGCTGACGAAGACCGCTTCTTTTCCTACCGCCGTACGACCCACCGCCGGGAACCGGACTACGGCCGGCAGATCAGCGCAATCCTGTTGAGTTGAGGACGACCCATGGCACTTCATTTCTCCGATGCCGAGTTCGAAAACCGCTTCGACCAGCTGAAAGCCGCCATGGAAGCGGAAAACCTCGACGCAATGCTGCTGTTCGCCCAGGAAAGCATGTACTGGCTGACCGGTTACGACACTTTCGGCTTTTGTTTCTTCCAGTGCCTTGTCGTCACCCGGGACGGTGAAAAGGTTCTCCTGACCCGCTCCGCCGACCAGCGTCAGGCAAAACACACCTCCAACATTTCCGACATCCGCATCTGGATCGACCGGGGGGCGGCCAGCCCGGTCGGACAGCTGAAGGATCTGCTGTTCGACATGGATCTGCTCGGCAGCCGGATCGGCGTGGAATACGACACACACGGCATGACCGGGAAGATCGCGCTGCAGCTCAACGCGGAACTGACCAGTTTCGCCAACATTCAGGATGCTTCTCCCCTTGTCCCCGGCCTGCGCGCGGTCAAGAGCGCGGAGGAGATCGCCTATGTGCGCAAGGCGGCGGAGCTGGCCGACAAGGCCTATTATGCCGGGCTCGACGAAATCCATCCGGGTGCCGACGAGGGCCGTGTTCTGGCGGCCATGCAGGGGACGATCTTCGAGGGCGGGGGCGACTATCCCGGCAATGAATTCATCATCGGCTCCGGCCCCGATGCGCTTTTGTGCCGGTACAAGGCCGGCCGACGGGTGCTCGAGCCACAGGACCAGATCACCCTCGAGTGGGCCGGCAGCTACCGCCACTATCACGCCGCGCTGATGCGCACGGTGGTGATCGGAACGCCGACCGACCGGCATCATGAAATGTATCTGGCCGCCCGCGAAGCCCTGACGGCGGTCGAAACCCAGCTTGTTCCGGGCAAGACCTTCGGCGATGTCTTCGATGCGCATGCCGAGCGCGTGGACGCCCACGGCATGATGCCGCACCGCCTGAACGCCTGCGGCTACTCTCTGGGCGCGCGTTTCACGCCGAGCTGGATGGACATGCCGATGGCCTACAAGGCCAATCCGGCGCAAGTGAAAGCAAATATGGTGATCTTCATGCACATGATCCTGATGGATTCGATCACCGAAACGGCGATGACGCTGGGTCAAACCTATCTGACCACAAATGGTGCACCGGAGTGCTTGTCCACGCTGCCTCTCGACCTGCCGGTCAAGTCAGGCTAAACCAGTTCCAACTTGCGGTCCGGCAGTTTTTCCGTATTTCTTTCGGCCGGTTCGCAGATCGACCAAACTGACCACCAGAGCCAGGCGCCTACATGCTCAAGTTTTTCAGCCCGAATTCCTTTTCCTCCCTGCGTGTGATGGCCTGCATGGTTCTTCTGGGCGGGCTTGCTGCCTGTCAGTCCGCACCGCAACCGCCGAACCCGATCGCAACCACCGCGCCGGCTCCTTCGATTTCCGGGCAGGTGCCACAGAGCGACGAAATCACCTTTGCCTTCGAACCGTTTACCGGCGCACCGGGCAATATCGCGGACATGCTGTCGGAAATGATCGGCTCGGCGGCCCGCAAGGAAAACATCACGCTGGTCCGCCGGGTCGGGGCAGCTGCCACCTACCGGGTGAACGGCTTCCTGTCGGCAACAGGACAGCCGTCCAACGGCACCGTCTTTTACGTATTCGACATCGTCGATTCATCCGGCCGGCGTGTGAAACGGATCTCCGGAACGGAAACCACGGGGGGCGCCTCGGGAGACCCCTGGCAGGCGGTCGGCGCGGGGACGCTGTCGCGGATCGCAACCCGCTCCATGGTAGAAATAAGGGCTTGGCTCAACCGATAATCACCGCTTCACTCGGTAAATCCTGCAAGCCGTCACAAAAAATCAAAAAAAGCGGGTTTCTGGCCCCAACGGTGGTTGTGGTCCCGTTGGTTGGTTGTTACAACGCCGCCGCCTGCCAAGGGTTCTCACCGAGTCCCTGGCTCCCGGCAGCTTGATAAAGACCTAGGCCCTTTCCGCGTGTCCTGTGAGGATCATCCGCCTCGCGGACCCGCTGTCGCACCAGAAGGACTTGCGGCTCATGAAGATCGTCGCGGGCAATTCCAACCGAGCCCTGGCTGAGGAAATATCCAAATATCTGGACGTCCCTCTGGCCAAATGCCAGGTCCGGCGATTTGCCGACCAGGAAATCTTCGTAGAAATTCAGGAAAACGTGCGTGGCGAAGATGTCTTCGTCGTGCAGCCGACCAGTTATCCTGCAAACGACCATCTGATGGAACTGCTCATCATCATCGATGCCCTGCGCCGTTCCTCTGCCCGCCGCATCACCGCGGTGATCCCCTACTTCGGCTACGCCCGTCAGGACCGCCGGGCTTCCGGCCGAACTCCGGTTTCGGCGAAGCTGGTCGCTAACCTGATCACAGAAGCCGGTGCGGACCGCGTTCTGACCCTGGATCTCCACGCCGGACAGATCCAGGGTTTTTTCGATATCCCGACCGACAACCTGTTCGCGGCTCCGGTCATGACCCGCGACATCAAGGAACGCTATGCCACCGACAACGTCATGGTGGTGTCTCCGGACGTCGGCGGCGTGGTGCGCGCCCGCGCGCTGGCCAAGCGTATCGAAGCTCCGCTCTCCATCGTCGACAAGCGCCGCGACAAGCCTGGAGAATCGGAAGTCATGAACATCATCGGCGATGTGAAGGGCTACGATTGCATCCTTGTCGATGACATCGTCGACAGCGGCGGAACGCTTTGCAACGCGGCCGAGGCACTGCTTGAAAAAGGTGCACAGTCGGTCACCGCCTACATCACCCATGGTGTTCTTTCCGGCGGAGCCGTGGCACGCGTCACCTCCTCCAAGCTGAAGGAACTGGTGATCACCAATTCGATCGAACCGACGGCGGCAATCACCGCGGCGGCCAACATCCGGGCTATTTCCATCGCTCCCCTGATCGGTGAAGCGATCAACCGTACCGCCCTGGAAAAATCGGTCTCCAGCCTCTTCAACTGAACGGCCTCCAATTCGAAAAACAAAATGCCCGGCAGTTCTGCCGGGCATCTTTTTGCGCTCGGTTGAAGCGTGCCCTAGGCGGCGGCGACAAACTTCAGGAACCGGTCAACGGTCTCCCGCAGCGCCAGTGTACGCTGGTTGACGTCCGTCGAAGCCGTCAGCACCTGCCCGGCCGATGAGCTCGTGACCTTGGCCTTCTCTGAGATCGTCGACATGGTCCTTGCCACGTTCATCGTCCCCTGAGCGGCTTCCTGCACGCTGACGGAGATCTCGCTGGTGGCGGAGCCCTGCTGCTCGACCGCGGTCGCAATGGTGCCGGTATATTCGTCGACCTGGCTCATCGTATCGGTGATGCCCGCGATCGCGCCGACAGCCTCCTTCGTGGCAGTCTGCACCTCGGCAATCTGACTCTCGATCTCCTCGGTGGCCTTGGCGGTCTGGGTCGCCAGTTCCTTCACCTCGGCGGCCACGACCGCGAAGCCCTTGCCGGCCTCGCCTGCCCGTGCGGCTTCAATCGTGGCATTGAGCGCCAAGAGGTTGGTTTGCTCCGCAATCGCCGAAATCAGGTTGACCACGTCGCCGATCCGCTGCGCGGCTTCCGCGAGTCCCTCGATCTTGCCGTTCGTCTGTCGCGCCGCTTCCGATCCCGTGCGGACGATTTCCGTCGTCGCGAAGACCTGACGCCGGATTTCCTCGATCGAGGCGGACAGTTCCTCCGATGCGGAGGCAACGGTCTGAACGTTGGTCGAGGCCTCTTCCGAAGTGGCGGAGGCATTGGTCGCCTCGCCTGCGGTCTCGTCAGCCACGGCGTTCAGATCTTCCGCGGCAACCCGCATCTGCTCGCTGTTGCTGTGTACGGCGTCCAGCGCCTCCGTGACATCCGCCCGGAAATTCGCGATCAGGGAGGACATCTTCTCCATCTGCCGCTCCTGCGCGACAACGGCGGCGCGCTGTTCTTCTTCCAGGCGCTCGCGCTCCAGGGCATTTTCGCGGAACACTTCGACGGTCGATGCCATTTCGGTGATCTCGTCGGCACCGGTGCGCGCCGGAACCTCCACGTCGGTGTCGCCGCCGGCGAGCTTTTTCATGATCGCACTCAGGCTGGCGATCCGTCCGGAGAAATTGCGTGCAAACAAGACGCCCGCGATTCCGGCGACAAGGGCACAGACGGTCGAAATTGCCAGGATCCAGACCTTCAGCGAATTGAGCGGCGACAGCACCTCGGCGGCATTCTGAACCACGACGAGGGCGTAGCTGTGGTCCATCACGTCGAACGGCATCACCGCCGCGAATACATCCTTACCGTGATAGTCCGGCAGCCTTGTGAAGACCTCTTTCCCGCCGGAAAGAGCCGTCTCGATTTCCGGAGACGAATAGTCTGCGCTCAACATTTCCGATACGTCCGGTGTCCGGCCGCTGTTGTTCAGGACGAGTCCCGCTTCATTCACCAGAAAGATGTTACCCGTCTCGCCCAGGCCGGCGTAGTTTCCGAGAATGGAGCTGATCTTTTCGATAGGGGCCTCGTAAACCACCATGCCAATGGTCTTGGAACCGATGGTAATCGGTCCGGCCCAGAAACCGGTCGGTTTGCCACCGTTGGCCGAATAGCTGGCCGGATCGTAGGTGATCAGGGTTTCGACGCCGCCCTGCACGATCTTCTGATAAGCGTCGGCCAGTCGTGTGTGCTGCCAGTCGTCCTTGGTCAGGTTGACGGCGAAATCCTCATTCTTACGCGCGGTATAAATGACGTCGCCATCCATGTTCACCAGCAGAATGTCCGGATAATTGTTCCCGTCGGCATAGTCCCGCAGCGCGACGTGCTGCTTGGCATGTGCCTTGTCGTAGGGTTTCCTCCCGGCCTTCACCAGCTGGTCGCGCTCGTCCTCGGGATGCGGATTGTCCGTAATATATATTTTGGTCATCATCGGCGACGCCTTGTCGCCGTATTTGGCCCAGGCCGAATTGAAATCGCTGTAGGCCGACAGCAGCGCCTTGCCGCTCATATGCGCCTGAAGGGCCGTTTCCCGGCTTCGGTAGAATTCCAGCAGGTTGTCGCGCCGGCTTTCGGCCAGAGCCATCAGACGCATCTCGGCCTGTCCCCTGACCGTGTTTGCACCGGATACGTAGCTTGCAACACCGACGCCGCCCGAACAAAGCAGTGCAATGCCAAGGACCAGAGCCGGAAGCTTTGCTGACACTTTCATTTAAATCCTCCCGAAGCGAGCGGAAAACCGAAGTTTCCCGCTCGTATTTAAAAGTCGACTTTTCGGAAATCAGAGGTTGTCGACGTTAACGCCAAACGTAACCGCCCCAATCGCCTCGCCGGAATCGGGATCGATCACCGGAACGCTGACCTGGCTCTGGACAATCTGCGTGCTGTCGTCCTGTTCGAGGTCGCTGATGTGAACCGCCCCTTTTCCTGCGGAATAGGTTTCCTGCCATTTGGCTTCGTCACCCTGCCAGAAATCC
Organism: Roseibium sp.; assembly: GCF_050301095.1. Lineage (GTDB taxonomy): Bacteria > Pseudomonadota > Alphaproteobacteria > Rhizobiales > Stappiaceae > Roseibium. The sequence continues at coordinate 5,222 of NZ_JBNKYW010000207.1, read as the reverse complement.
GAGGTCACATTGCTCTGGCCGACGTTCAGCCCTTTTGCGTCCATGACGAAAATCTCGGTGAAAAGGCCACCGCTGCCCTCCTGAATCTCTGCCAGATGAGCTGACAGAGGCTTTTCAAGAACCTCGTCGATCATCGGCTGCTCGATGGCATCGGCTTCCGCGCGCCACGTCTTGTCCAGTTCGTCGATCTTGGCCTGATCATAGGACGCGGTAACGCCGTTCTGTTCCTTCACGGCGGACACGACTTCTCCCGAAGAAACAATTTCCGCGATTTTTCCGTTTGCCAGCTGTTTCAGCTCGCTTTCGAATTCATTCGCCGACGCGACGCCGACGAAAGCAATACAAGCAACAGTTGTGTAAAGAAAATGTTTCATACGCTTCCTCTCTCCGTATTTCCAGAAGAGTTGTAGTATTTTCGGATTAATATACGGTTTAATATTTAAATCGCCCTGTTTACCTGTCAAATTATGCTTAGCAGCACTTATTACATCGTCACTTTTCGCAATATGACCAAGATTTTCCTTAACCTCCACTCGTCTTAACCCCCACTCGGTGTGGTAGTTCGCGAACGGACCATTTTCTGCCGGTCGCCATTCCCCGGGCGACATCTGGTTTGCCGCGGATCAGCGGCGCCAGCGGTCACCCGGGTTTGGAATACAAATCTCCAGCTTCTCAAGCGGGAAACACGATTCGCAGCATCAAAGGCGCCGGAACTTCCGGCGCCTTTCGTTTCACTCGCCAATTCTGCCCGGCAGACTGAGGTCGCCCGAAGCGACGTCGAAAACATCGGTCACACACAGGAGCGGTGCGTGGACACTGCGGTTGACACGCAAGGCCGCTGTGACGCCGTCATAAGCCATGCCTTCGACGGCGCTGTCTTCGCTCAAGGCCACGTTCAGGGTGATCTCCTGGCCGGAGAACACCGGTGAAAAACCGGGACTGTCGATGTAGATCGGCAAGCCTGGCCAGGTCGCCGGCATCTTCGGAGCCGCGCCGTCCGGGATATCCTGCACGGAAAGCGCCCCTGCCCCGCAAGCCTCGTTGGGCGTCAGCACCACCCAGTGCGCATGCCATTTCGCACCGTCGTTGCCGACATCGCCGTCGCCATCCTCGTCGAAAAGCGGCGTGTCGTCGAAATCCGGATGGCTGGTCGCAACCAGCGCCAGGATGCCCTTGCTCCCTTCAAACCCGACCGTTTCCGGGCTCAGCGACGTCGGCCAGACATAGGAATGTACCGGTGCACCGGCGAGCTGGCCGGCCGTTTCAGGGACGGTTTGTCCCGCCGCGCCCTGAAGGGTCATGTGAAAGGCAACGGTGCGGCCGTTCCTGTGAACATGGGCGGCGAGTATGTCGTAGTTCCGGTCGACCTCTACGTTTTCCGGCGACACCACCGCTCCATTCTGGTCGAGCGCATGATTGCCATCCGCCAGGGCGGTTGCCGGCAAGCCGGCGATCAAGAGACTTCCGAGTATTGTTTTCAGCATGGGTCTTCTCCTTGTTCGAGGATGCGGCCTATTTAGTAGCGACTCGAAACTATTGCAAGTTTAATTTCGACTCGCTACATAAAGACCATGACCGATGTCACCGAAATACGGGCCATCCGGGAGCTGATTGACCGGCTGACGCGCCTGAATGCCGCCGAAGAATGGAACGGGCCTCTCAACCCGTCGCAATTTGCCGCGCTCACCTATCTCGGCCGCGCCAACCGGTTTTCGCGCGCGCCGTCGCATGTGGCGGACTATCTCGCGACGACGCGCGGCACCGCTTCCCAGACCCTGAAGGCGCTTGCCCGCAAGGCCCTGATCGCGGAAACGCGCTCGGACGCGGACAAGCGCAGCATCCGCTACGACATCACCGAAGCCGGTCAGGAACTCCTTGACAATCCGTCCGGACTCGACCACGTGATCGGACACCTTTCACCGGAAACAGCCGAAAGCCTCTCCGCATCCCTGAAAGCGCTTCTCCTTGCCATGCTTCATGAACGCGGCGGCAGAACCTTCGGGATCTGCAGGACCTGCGAACATCATGAAACCAAGGCAAACGGCGGCTTCTGCCGTCTTCTGCAAGTTTCCCTGGCCAGTGAAGAGACCGGTCAGATCTGCCATGAACACCAAGCCTGAGGTTCCCCGCATGACCGCGACAGCCACGATCCTTGACCTCTTTCTCGGACAGCCCGAGCACCGCTGGGAGGGGAAGGCCCCGTCCGCGATCCGCAAGGTACGTGTGGACGGACCTGTCGAGATGACGGAGACAGGCCTTGCCGGCGACACCCAGGCGGACCTTACCGTTCACGGCGGCCCCGAAAAGGCCCTCCACATCTATCCGAGCGAACACTATGCCCATTGGCGGGAGGCCTTTCCGGAGAAGGCGGACCTCTATGCGCCCGGCGGGTTTGGAGAAAATCTTTCCACAGAAGGTTTCACGGAAGAGGACCTTTGCATCGGCGACGTCTTTTCCGCCGGAACAGCACGCCTGCAGATTTCCCAAGGCCGCCAGCCGTGCTGGAAGCTGAACCTGCACACGGACAATCCGGTCCAGGCGGCCTCCTTCCAGAAAACCGGACGGACGGGCTGGTACTTCCGCGTTCTTGAACCCGGGCGAATGGAAGCCGGGGACAAGATCAGCGTCATCGACCGTCCCTGCCCGGACTGGAACCTGAGGGACGTGATCCTGGCCAGGTTCAATCCGCGTCTCGATGCGGACACCGCGCGTGCCCTGGCGGATCTTGAAGAACTGGCAGAACCCTGGCGGACCTCCTTTGCCAAGAAGGCAAATCCGGCGTTTCACGAGGATACGTCCCGGCGGCTGCAGGGATAATTGCGAGCGTTTTCCGGCCCTCAGCCCGCCTGCCCTTGCATCAGCCCGGCTTTTCCGCTATACGCGCGCTCGCGCCTGCACCCCTGGAGGAGGCGCTTCTGGACCGATCCCGGACAACGTGAGTCTTTATTGGCGCAGTGGTTCGCCGGTCCGTTACCATACGTTCAAGGAGTTTTGCCATGGCTGCCAGCTATGAGCTGAAGGCGTCGGCACGGGACCGCGTGGGCAAGGGGGCCGCTCGGGCACTGCGTCGCGAAGGCCTTCTTCCTGCCGTGATCTACGGCGACAAAAAACCGGCCCTGCCGATCACCATCCCGGTGAAAGAAACCACTCTCACCCTGCACAAGGGCGGTTTCCTGACCCACATCGGCACTATCGATGTCGACGGTGAAAAGCACCAGGTCATCGCAAAGGACTTCCAGCTGCACCCGGTGCGCGACGATGTCCTGCACGTCGACTTCCTGCGTGTCGCCAAGGGCTCGACCCTCACGGTTGAAATTCCGGTTCAGTTCCTCAACGAGGAAACCTGCCCGGGTCTCAAGAAGGGCGGCGTTCTGAACGTTGTGCGCCACACGGTCGAGATGACCGTTCCGGCCGACAACATTCCGGAAGCCCTGGTCATCGACCTGGCCACTGCGCAGCCGGGCGACAGCCTGCACATTTCCGCAGTCAAGCTGCCGGAAGGCTGCCAGCCGACCATCACCGATCGCGATTTCACCATCGCAACGATCGCGGCACCGGCCGGCATGAAGGAAGATTCCGAAGAGGCTTCCGAAGAAGAAGAAGCGGCAGAAAGCGAATAAGCTGCTCTTCCACTTTGAAATCGCAGGAGGCAGATTGCTGCCTCCTGTCCCCTTCCGGGGAAAGTTCAGGGCAGCCGCACAGGCTGCTTTTTCGTTTCAGGGCAGAACTTGAAAGGCGCACCATGAAACTGATTGTCGGCCTGGGAAATCCGGGAGCCAAATATGAGGGCAACCGGCACAACATCGGCTTCATGGCTGTCGACGAAATCCATCGCCGCCATTCCGCCTTCCAACCCTGGCGCGCGCGTTTTCAGGGCCAGGTGTCCGAAGGCCGGCTCGGCTCGGAAAAGGTTCTCCTGCTCAAGCCAAGCACCTATATGAACGAATCCGGCCGCGCGGTCGGCGAAGCCATGCGTTTTTTCAAGCTCGAACCGGCAGATATCGTCGTTCTCTACGACGAGCTGGACCTGCCGCCGGCCAAGTTTCGCATGAAGACCGGCGGCGGCCACGGCGGCCACAACGGCCTGAGGTCGATCACCGCCCACATCGGCGCGGACTACCGGCGCCTGCGCCTCGGCATCGGCCATCCGGGCGACAAGAAACTCGTGTCGAACTACGTGCTCGGCGACTTCGCCAAGGCGGACCGGGACTGGCTGGAGCCGCTGCTCACCGAAATTGCCGACAATGCCGGTCTGCTTGCCGAGGGCAAGGACAGCCAGTTCGCCAACAAGCTGACGCTCGCGCTGGAGCCGGAAAAGGCACAACGCAAGCCGAAGAAGGAGCCCTCGGGAGAGGGCGACGCGGCCGCCGGGAAACCAAAGGGCCAAAGCCATATCCGACAGGCCCGTCAGCCGAAGCCGGTCAACGTGCCCAAGTCCGGACCGATGGCGGAGATGCTGAAGAAGTTGCTCGGCGGCGGTGAAAGCTGAGCTGCCCGCGAAAGGCTGCAGACGGCCGGACAGCTGCACGTCCCGCTGTCCATTCCGGTTTCTTCCCGCTCTGTTGCCGCAGATGGCCTTCAACCGCCGCAAAGCCTTGACCTGCCCCGTTCTCTACGGCATGTAGCGCTCCAACAGTTTCACGATACAAACCGAAAGCGAACTCCCATGGGTTTCCAGTGCGGCATCGTTGGGCTGCCGAATGTCGGCAAGTCCACGCTCTTCAATGCGCTCACCAAAACCGCGGCGGCCCAGGCCGCGAACTATCCCTTCTGCACCATCGAGCCGAACACGGGCGAGGTGGCGGTTCCCGATCCGCGCCTTTATGCGATCCGCGAGGTGGCCGGTTCCAAGGAAGTCATTCCGACCCGCATCACCTTCGTCGACATCGCCGGCCTGGTGCGCGGCGCCAGCAAGGGCGAGGGCCTGGGCAACAAGTTCTTGAGCCACATCCGTCAGGTGGACGCGGTGGCTCATCTGGTCCGCTGCTTCGAGGACGAGAACATCACCCACGTGGAAGGCCGGATCGACCCCCTGGGCGACATCGAGCTGATCAACACGGAGCTGGTGCTGGCCGACCTGGAGCAGGTGGAACGTAAATTGGAACGGATCAGAAAGCAGTCCAAGGGCGACAAGACCCTGGCCGCTCAGGTCCCCCTCTTCGAGAGACTCGCCGCCCATCTGGGCGAGGGCAAGATGGCCCGCAACTTCGAGCGGAGCGAGG
>NZ_JBNKYW010000206.1:0-4252 GCF_050301095.1 Roseibium sp. | reverse complement strand
TCCTGCACCATGACCACCACAAGCCAACCTGTGAAGGTGCCGGGTGTCTGGGGCCCCTATTATTCGGCGATGGTGCCCGGTGCCTGGCTGAACGAAGGCGGGCAGTCCGCCGCAGGCGCGGCAATCGACCACCTGATGACCTTCCATCCCGCCGCCGCCGAAGCACGCGGGCAGGCGGAAGCGGTTGGACAAACCCTGCCGGAATGGCTTGCCGCCCAAGCCGTTGAAACCTGTTCGTCCCCGGGAGAAGCGGCCTATCTAGCCGGATCGATCACCGTGGTTCCCGAGTTTCTGGGCAACCGCGCCCCCCATGCCAACCCGCATACGGGCGCGGTGATCGCGGGTCTCGACATGACGGCGGATATCGACAGCCTGGTGAGCCTTTACATTGCCGGAATCTGCGGCCTCGGCTACGGCCTGCGCCAGATCATCGAGGCTCAGGCGAATTGCGGCGCCCCGGTCAAGACGATCGTGATCAGCGGCGGCGCCGGCCGCAGCGACCTGATCCGCCAGCTTCTGGCCGATGCGACGGGCCTTGAGGTAGCGGCCCCAGAAACCGAAGAACCGGTTCTCCTGGGCGCGGCCATGCTGGGGGCGGTGGCCGGGAAAGGATTTCCCGACCTCGCCACGGCCATGGGTGAAATGGCCTCGATCTCGCATCGCTATGAACCCTGTTCCGCCGAGCTGCGGGACTGGCACGACCGCAAGTACCGGCTCTTCGGGAAATTTCAGGCCGTCGCGCTGGAAGCGGCGGAACAAACCTGACCATCCCTCTCACAAACAGCCCTCAAGGAAGACCGGATGAAATTCTTCGCCGATACCGCCGCCGTGGACGACATCGCCGAGCTGAACAGCTACGGCCTGCTCGACGGCGTGACCACCAACCCTTCGCTGATCGCCAAGTCGGGCCGTCAGATCAAGGACGTGATCGCCGAAATCTGCGCCCTCGTCAGCGGCCCCGTTTCGGCGGAAGTCGCCGCCATGGATTTCGACGGCATGGTGCGTGAAGGCGAACATCTGGCGGGCCTTGCAGACAATGTCGTCATCAAGCTGCCGCTGACCCTGGACGGGTTGAAAGCCTGCCGGCATTTCAGCCAGAAAGGCATCCGGACCAACGTGACGCTTTGCTTCTCCGCCAATCAGGCGCTGCTGGCCGCAAAAGCCGGGGCCACCTATGTGTCGCCCTTCATCGGCCGTCTCGACGACATCAACATCGACGGCATGGACATTATCCGGGATATTCGCACCATCTTCGACAATTACGCCTTGGAAACGGACATCCTGGCCGCCTCCATCCGCTCCGGCAACCACGTCAGCCAGGCCGCTCTTGCCGGAGCGGATGTCGCGACCTGTCCGGCAGCCGTCATCAAGGCACTCGTCGTCCATCCGCTGACGGACAAGGGGCTGGTGCAGTTCTCGGCGGACTGGCAGGCCACAGGTCAATCGATCCTGTAATAAAGATCCGGTCAGGCACGGGCGGTAACGTCAGACACAACCAATCGACCGCGCCGGGTTGCCCCGGCGCGGATGTTCTTTCTATTAGTAGATGCGCTGGCGGGCGCGTTCGAGCCGCGCCAGGATACGGTCGAGATTGTCCGGCTTGACCATGAATTCCTGGAAGCCCTCCATGCCGATCCGCGCCATTTCGGACGGCGCGTCCCGGTCGAAGAACTGGGCCAGCGCATAGGCATTGCCGAGCATTTCGAAACCCGTTTCCATGAACTTGTCGTCCGGCACCTTGCTCTTCGAGTTGACCGCCAGTTGGCCGAGCTGTTCGCTCAGGATGCTCTGGTTGTCCGCATCGGCCACATAGGCAAGGAAAGCCAGCGCGTTTTCCTTGTTCTTGGCTCCGGAAGGAACATGGAAGGAGTTGGTCGGCGCGTCTTCGGCGAGCGGAATGCCGGCCACAATTTCAGGGAACTGGTAAAAACCCAGCTTGTCGTCGGTGAGACCCGCTTCGCGCAGCGGCGGCACGATGAAGTTACCGAGCAGATATCCGGCGGCCTCACCCTTCACCATGAAGGGAAGCGCTTCCTGCCAGCTGTAAGCGGCGTGGTTGTCGACAAAGGCACCCATGTCGATCAGCTCGCGCCAGAGCGCAAAGACGTCCCGCACGCGCTGGTCTTCCCAGCTGATCTTGCCGTCGGTCAGATCCATGTGGAATTCATAGCCGTTCTGGCGCAGGTCCAGATAGTCGAACCAGCCGGCGGCGGTCCAGAGGAACTTGGTACCGATCGAAAAGCACTTCCGGCCCGAGTCGATGATTTTCTGGCAGTTCGCTTTGAATTCGTCCCAGTTCTTCGGCTCCGTCAGCCCGAGTTCCTTGTAGATGTCCTCGCGGTAGTAGACGCCCCACTGATAGAAGGAATAGGGAATGCCCCACTGCTTGCCGTCGATGGTCATGGCCTTGCGGGTCGAGGACAGCTCTTCGGCCAGCTCCCCCTGCCAAAGCACCGAGACGTCCTCAAACAGGCCGGTCTCGACGTACGGCTTCATGCGGTTGCCGGCGAACCAGGTCACAACGTCGGGCGGGTTCGCGCTCAGAAAGTTCCGGATCTGGGTCTTGTAGCCTTCGCTGTCGATGATGGTCGTCTTGATGTTGACGTCCGGATGCATCTTCTGGAAGCGCTCGATCATGCCCTCCATGGCCGCACGGGGAGCCGGATTCGAGGTGTCCAGGAAGATATTCAGATCTCCGGACAGCTCCTCGGCGGCCTGCGTCAGGACGCTGCCTCCCAGGAGCGTGGCTGCCGCCGCGCCCAACAGTGTCATTCTTTTGAAAAATCGCATTCTTTTCCTCCCTCTATTGCAGTTGCTACTCAGTTCGCGAGATCGGGTGACGAATTCTGATCCGCCTCCCGTCCCGTTTTTGCGCCTGCTCAGGCAATCGCCCGGACAGGACAGAGGCCCTCGCCGGCAGGCACCACTCCGGCAGTTGCCGTCAGCCGGATTTCCTGTGTTTCGAAACGGCTCGACGAGACCTTGAGCCGGATCGGTCCCGCCGCGCCGGTGGCCTGCAGCCAGAAGCCGGTGGTTCCGCCAACCAGCGGGGACCGGCCGGGCCCGAGCAGCCTTGCCGGGCCATCAACCTCGATGTCGATCTGATCCGCCAGGAAAGGCAGAAGCGCCCCGGCCTGGTCGAGCGCGCGCACCATGACACGCACCTCATCGCGCCCGGCCGCGTTCAATTCGCCCCTGTCCGGAGCAACTTCCAGGGTGGTGGCGACGGGGTCGGCAACGAATTGAAGCGTTTCGACTTCTTCCCCCTCGACAAAGCCGGCGATCTCGACGCCCTGCCATTTCAGCCCCCATTTGCCAAAAACGTCATCCGTGACATCTTCCTTGCGCAGGATGACCGGGGGATGGGGCAGATGCGGGAAAAGCTCTGCATCGCCGCGCTTGCGCAGCGTTGCGCCGGACGGGAACCGCAGTTCCACTTCCTCGCAATTTGTCAGGATCATCAGGGGCAGAACGCCGCCGATGTCCCGTTCGCCACGCGCCCAATAGGTGACGGGCTTCAAAACGGTCCGGGCTGCCGGGGCCATCTGGCTGGCATAGGCATAGGCGGCAAACTTCGGTTCGCGGAACATGGTCATCACGCCGTGGTGGCAGATGCGGTCCCCCGAACCGAAGTCCTTGTGGGTGTTGTAGTCGAACATGCACCAGGCGATGCATCCGGAAATGTTGGGATTGCCGAAGGCCGCGTTCAGTACTTCCAGGTGGCGCGTCACATGCTCGACCTGACGCGCCTCGTTGTCGCTGACCTTGGTCGGGAACATGTGGCCGTTGAATTCGGTCACCAGATAGGGAACGTCCCGGTCGAGGCCGGTCACGACCCGGGGGGCACGCAAGGGAGTCCGCTCCGGTAGAAGATCGCTTTCCAGCGAAAAGTCGTTCATCGTGTAGATGTCTTCCAGGAGCTCGCTTTCGGCGTGCTTGCGGATGCCGCAGGTCTGCCGGGTGGCATCGAGCGTCCGCGCGGTCCTGTTGGTCTCCGCATAAAAATCGTGGTCGTCCGGGGATTCGTTGATCCTGACGCCCCAGGCAACGATGCTCGGATGGTTCCAGTCCCGCTCGATCATCCGCCGGACATTTTGCACCGCTTCGGCTTTCCACGCCTTGCCGCCGATATGCTGCCAGCCGGGGATTTCCTCGAGCACCATGAGGCCGATCTCGTCGCAGCGGTCAAGGAAGTGCGGCGACTGTGGGTAATGCGACGTGCGCACGATGTTACAGCCCAACTCGTACTTGA
>NZ_JBNKYW010000205.1:0-18010 GCF_050301095.1 Roseibium sp. | reverse complement strand
CGCCCCGTCACCTTGCCGGAATGGATGTTGGGATAGAAGGAGCGGGACTTGATCAGGCCCAGAAACTGCGTGGCGGCAAGCGATGGATCGCCGGCTGTCAGTTTGCCCTCCCGTGTCGCCTGTTCCATAAATTCGGTGAAGACGGAAAGCTTGGTCAGGCGGCTGTCCATGTCGGCGGCAAGTTCCGGATCGCGAATGGTTTCGCTCATGATCATGCGGGCCAGGCTCATGAAGCAGGGGTTGATCATCAGCTCGCCTTCCGCCCAGCCGAGGCGGACGAGGGCGTCGCGGATCGGCAGGTCCGGATCATGGGGCAGCTCCAGCGCCGAGTTTACCTGGTCGGCCAGGCACTGGTTGATGGCCTTGAAGAGAACGTCCTTGCTTTCGAAGTGATTGTAGACGGTCCGCTTGGACACCTGCGCACGTTCGGAAATGCGGTCCATGCTGGCACCCGCATAGCCCCTTTCCTGGAATTCCGCGATTGCAGCTTCGACGATCTGCTTTTTCTTCTGGTCAGATACGGACATTCCCGGCTCACGCTCCCCCTATTGCCTTGCTGCCGGCTGGCAGCGCCTCCCACCCTTTCTTCCCAAATATCATACCTTATGTAAACTAGGGCGTTTACAGACGTGCGGTCAGATATTACACTGCACCGTGTAGTTTACTTCCTTTAGCCAGTTTGGGCGAGCCAAAGGAGACATTTCTCATGTCAGTTACTCTCAAGATCAACGGGGAAACGCGCGTGCTGGACGCCGATCCCGAAAGCCCGCTGCTGTGGGCCCTGCGCGACGAACTCGGAATGACCGGAACCAAGTTCGGCTGCGGGATTGCCTCCTGTGGTGCCTGCACCGTGCACCTGGACGGAGAGCCGATCCGTTCCTGTCAGACATTTGTCGGCGACCTGGAAGGCGCGAACATCACCACCATCGAAGGCATCAACGGCAAAGCGGCTGCGGCTGTTCAGGCCGCCTGGAACGAACTGGACGTGCCGCAGTGCGGCTATTGCCAGTCCGGTCAGATCATGGCGGCGGCCGCGCTGCTCGCCGAAACGCCGAAGCCTACGGATGAGGACATCGATGCCGCCATGGACGGCAATGTCTGCCGCTGCGCCACCTACGCCCGGATCCGCAAGGCGATCCACCTCGCCGCCGACAAGATGGAGGGTTAAGCCATGTTGCATCTCTTGCAGAAGCCGCTTGAAGCCGCAAAACCGACCCGCCGCACCTTCCTGAAACTGTCCGCGGGAACGGTCGGCGGTCTCATCCTCGCCCTCAACCTGCCGCGTTCGTCCGTGTCGGCCGCCGAGGGCGACTTCATCCAGCCTTTCGTCCACATCCGTCCGGACAACACGGTCGTGGTTCTGTCCAAGCACCTCGACAAGGGGCAGGGCACGGCGTCCGGTCTCTCCACGCTGGTTGCCGATGAACTCGATGCCGCCTGGGAGCAGGTCTCAGTCGAATTCGCCCCCTCAAATCCCCAGGTCTATGCCAACACGCTGTTCGGCGTGCAGGGCACGGGCGGGTCCACCGCCATGGCCAATTCCTTCATGCAGTACCGGCAGGCGGGCGCCGCGGCGAAAACCATGATCGTGGCCGCAGCCGCCAGGACCTGGGGCGTACCGGCAGGCGAAATCACCGTGTCGAACGGTATCGTTTCCCATTCTTCCGGCAAGTCCGCGACTTTTGGCGAGCTGGCGGGTCTTGCCGCGTTGGAAGATGTTCCGGCGGAACCGGTTCTGAAAACCCCGGGCCAGTGGGTCTATATCGGCAAGTCTTTCCCGCGTCTCGACGTGAAGAACAAGACCGTCGGTGCGCCGAAAACTTATACGATGGACTTTCAGCGCGACGATCTGCTGGTCGCAACCGTCGCCCGCTCGCCGCGTTTCGGCGGCAAGGTGAAGTCCTTCAATGCCACTGAAGCCGGCAAGGTTCCGGGCGTCGTCAACGTGCTGCAGATCCCGAACGGGGTGGCGGTGATCGCCAGGTCCACCTGGCCGGCAATCAAGGCGCGCGGCCTGCTTGAGATCGAATGGGACGACAGCGAGGCGGAGAGCCGCTCCAGCGACGCCATGATCGCCGAACTGAAAGAGATGACGGCGAAACCGGGCGTGAAGGTGCGCGCAGACGGTGATGTCGACGCAGCTCTCGCCGACGCTGCAAAGGTCATCGAGGCCGACTACGACTTTCCGTTCCTGGCTCACGGAACCATGGAGCCGCTCGACGTGGTTCTGCACTTCGATGGCGAGGCGGCGGAACTCTGGCTCGGCTCCCAGATTCAGACCATCGATCACAACGTCGCCGCGGCCGTGCTCGGCATTCCGTTCGAGAAGGTGAAGATCAACACGCTGTGGGCGGGCGGGTCCTTCGGCCGGCGTGCGCAAGCCGACAGCCATCCGGTTGCCGAGGTGGCGATGCTGGCCAAGGCGATGCAGGCGGCGGGTATGGCGCCGGCGCCGGTCAAGATCGTTTGGACCCGCGAGGACGACATGACCGGTGGCTACTACCGGCCGATGTCGGCACATAAGATCAGGGTCGGTCTTGACGAGGCGGGCAATGTGACCGCGTTCAAGTACAACATCGCGGCCAAGTCGATCATCAAGGGGACGCCCTTCGAGCCGATGCTGATGCATGGGGGCGTCGATCACAACATGACGGAAGGAGCGCATGACACCTCATACGCTTTTCCGCTCATGCGCATGGATCAGGCTTTCCAGGAAACGAAAGTGCCGGTGCTGTGGTGGCGCTCCGTGGGGCACACCCACACGGCCTATGTCATGGAAACCATGATGGACCGCATCGCCCGGGAAGCCGGCAAGGATCCGGTCGCCTATCGCCTCGACATGATCAAGGACGATCCGCGCAAGGTGGCTGTTTTGAAACTGGCGACGGAAAAGGCCGGCTGGAATACACCTGCCCCGGAAGGCCGCTATCGCGGTGTGGCCGTGCACAAGTCCTTCGGGTCCTATGTGGCGGAAGTCGCGGAAATCTCCTTCCGCGACGACGGCACCGTGAAGGTGGAAAAGGTGACGGCAGCGGTCGATTGCGGCACGCCGATCAATCCGGACAACATCCGGGCCCAGGTGGAAGGCGGCATCGGATATGGACTCGGGGCCATCCTGCGCAACCAGGTAACCCTGGAAGAGGGGGTCGTTCAGGAAACCAACTTCGACACCTATGAGCCGATCCGGATGTCGGACATGCCGGAAATCGAAGTGCATATCGTTGCCTCCAACGAGGCTCCGACCGGCATAGGCGAACCCGGCACGCCCCTCATCGGGCCGGCCGTCGCCAACGCCATTGCCGCGGCGAAGGACACATGGATAACAAGCCTGCCGCTTGCCAGGGCCGGTCTGGTCTGACGCCGGTTACCCGCGCTTCCGCGCGAGGAAACGAATCACGGAAGGCCGCCTCAGGGCGGCCTTTTGCATCGTTGATACCTATTTCGATCAATGGTGGCAAAGAAAAAAATACCCCAATAGATAGTAATTATCCACTGATGGTACTCATTGAATTAAAGTGCGTATTTGTATTATTTCACTATCTTGGCTTGAGCATGATTTAATTAAATGATCGAATTTAATTCTACAGAATATCTAGAAATAATACTTAAGTATATTAACTCCGGATAAACCGGTCTCTTGTCACGCTGAGGGAAGCCTAGCGAATGTCAGGAGGGCGCTGTGGGTGTTCGGTTTTCAAAATTAAGTTTTCGATTGCCTGCGATCATCGCCGGTTGCTCAGTGTTTGCCGCGCTGCTGGTCGGTACAATGGCCTTTTGGGTGAGTTCGAAAAACCTCGAGGACCAGGCGGACCAGCGCCTGTCCGCATTGGCCCGGATGAGTGCCAATGACCTGTCCCATTACCTGGAATCCATTGTCCAGGATCTTGAAGTGACGGCAAGCAGTCCGCTGGTGACGGCTGCTCTCACAGACTTCGAAGCCGCGTGGGAAGGCCAGGAGGGTGATCAGAAGGCGGTCCTGCAAAAGGCCTACATCCACGACAACCCGCACCCGACGGGTGAAAAGGACGCCTTGATGAGCGCCGGCGGGACGCCTTACGACGCCGCCCATGCGAAGTACCATCCCTGGTTCCGCAAGATGCTGAAGACGCGCGGATACTACGATATCTTCCTGTTCGCCGAAGACGGGTCGCTTGTCTACACGGTGTTCAAGGAACTGGATTACGCGACCAACCTCGCAAAGGGCGAATACAGGGACACGGACCTCGGTAACGCCTTTCAGCAGGCCATCAAGGGCTCTAAAGGCGATGTCTTCTTCTTCGACTTCAAGCCCTACGCGCCAAGCTTCGACGCGCCTGCCAGCTTCATTTCGACGCCGATCTATGAGAACGGCAAGAAGCTGGGCGTCCTGGCCTTCCAGATGCCGATCGACAACATCAACAAGGTGATGACCGACGTTGCCGGACTCGGGGACAGCGGCGAGGCAATCCTGGTCGGTGCCGACAAGCTGTTCCGGAACGATTCGGCCAAGACGCCGGACCAGAACGACATTCTGAAGGACAGTCTCGATGGCGAGGTTGTCGAGTCCGCCCTCAACGGACAGATGGCGGTTGGCGAGATGGAAGACTTCCGGGAGGGAGACTATATCGCCGCGGCGGTTCCGCTCCAGTTTCAAGGCGTGAACCTTGCTGTTGTCACTCTGGAAAGTCATGAGGAAATTCTTGCGCCGGTCGTTACCCTGCGCAACCAGATGATCATGATCTGCGCCGGGATCTTCGGCGGCATGGTGCTCGTCGGCTGGTTCGCGGCCCGTTCGATCGTCAATCCGATCCGGAACCTGGTGCATAGCGCGGTCCAACTTGCCGGCGGCGATGTCAGCGTTGAATTCGCCGAAGCGGAACGCAAGGATGAAATCGGTGAAATCGCGGGGGCCATTGCCGGCTTCCGGGACGGTGTTGCGGAGCAGGCGCGCCTGGAAGAAGCCCGGAAAGAGGAAGAACGTCAACGCGCAGAGCGCCAGCATCGGATCGAGGCACTGATCGAGGAGTTCCGCATGCAGTCTTCGGAAATGCTCGGCGCCGTGGAAGTCTCGATGGGCGAGATGCAGTCGAACGCGACCTCCATGATGGCGACGGCCACGGAAGCGGCCCAGCAGGTCAGCAGCGCCGCGTCGGCGACGACACAGGCCTCCGGCAACGTTCAGCTCGTGGCCGCCGCGACCGAGGAACTGTCGTCATCGATCTCCGAGATCGGACAGCGGGTGGAGGAAACCAGCCGTGTCATTGCAGACGCCACCAATCAGACAGATGCCAGCACCCGCAAGATGGAGCTGCTGTCGACGGGTGCCGCCCGCATCGGCGAGGTGATCGGCCTCATTCAGGCAATCGCGGAGCAGACCAACCTTCTGGCCCTCAATGCGACCATCGAGGCCGCCCGGGCGGGCGAGGCCGGCAAGGGATTTGCCGTCGTCGCGGCGGAAGTCAAGGAACTGGCCACGCAGACCTCCAAGGCGACCGAAGAGATTTCCAGCCAGATTGCGGAAATCCAGTCGGCGACCGATCAGGCGGTGACTTCAATCGAAGGCATCTCGGCGATCATGGTGCAGGCGAACGAGAACACGGCCTCCATCGCAGCAGCCGTCCAGGAGCAGGACGCGGCAACCGGCGAGATCAGCCGCAGTGCCTCGGAAGCATCCGCCGGCACGACCGCGGCCAGCGACAACATGTCGAGCGTCAGTTCGGCGGTTGAAATCACTTCGTCGTCCGCGCAGTCGGTCGAGACGGCCGCCCATGACGCGACCGAAAAACTCAACGGGCTCAATGCGGCCGTGAGCACTTTCCTGAGAGAGGTTGCCGCCGCATAACACCTGCGCCGAAGGCGGGGAGAGCGTCCGGCGGCGGCCTTGTGCCGCCGCCGTTTTGTCTAGAACGGGAACTTCAGGAGGCCGCCAGCGCTTCCCGGTCTTTCTTGCGCATGCGTTCCGAGGCCGACTTGAGCTGGCCGCAGGCGGCGAAGATGTCGCGGCCGCGCGGCGTGCGGATCGGCGAGGCGTAACCGGCCCGGTTGACGATGTCGGCGAATTCCTCAATCCGTTCCCAGTCGGAGCATTCGTATTCGGAACCCGGCCAGGGGTTGAACGGGATCAGGTTGATCTTGGCCGGAATGCCCTTCAGGAGGCGCACCAGATCGAGCGCGTCCTGGTTGCTGTCGTTGACGCCCTTCAGCATCACATATTCGAAGGTGATGCGTTTGGCGTTGGAAAGGCCCGGATACTTGCGGCAGGCGTCGAGCAGGGCGTCCAGGTTCCATTTCTTGTTGATCGGCACCAGCACGTCGCGCAGGTCGTCGCGAACCGCGTGCAGGGAAATCGCCAGCATGCAGCCGATCTCGTCGCCGGTGCGGAAGATCTCCGGGACGACGCCGGAGGTAGAGAGGGTGACGCGGCGCTTGGAGAGCGACAGGCCGTCACCGTCCGTTGCGATCAGCAGCGCCTTCTTGACGTTGTCGAAATTGTAGAGCGGCTCGCCCATGCCCATCATGACGATGTTGGAGACCAGACGTCCTTCCGACGGCACGATGGCGCCCTGCGGGGTGTCGGCATCCGGGAAGTCGCCCAGCCGGTCGCGGGCCATCAGGATCTGGGAGAGAATTTCCTCTGCCGTCAGGTTGCGGACCAGCTTCTGGGTGCCTGTGTGGCAGAAGGTGCAGGTGAGCGTGCAGCCGACCTGGGAGGAGACGCAGAGCGTGCCGCGGCCTTCCTCCGGAATATAGACGGTCTCCACTTCCACCGGACGCCCGGCACCGCGCGGCGGGAAGCGGAACAGCCACTTGCGGGTGCCGTCGACGGAGATCTGCTCGGTGACGATTTCCGGACGGGCGATGGTGAAGGCCTCGTCCAGCTTCTGGCGCAGATCCTTGGCGATGTTGGTCATCTGGGCGAAGTCGGAAACGCCGCGCACATAGAGCCAGTGCCAGAGCTGGGACGCACGCATGCGCCACTGTTTCTGAGGCACGCCGATGGTGCCGAGGGCCTCGCCGAGTTCTTCGCGCGACAGGCCGACCAGGGTCGGCTTGTCCTCGCCGGGCAGATGCGCGCTTGCCGCGGCTGAAACTGTCTGCGCGTTGGGATTGTCCCGCGCGATGTCGAGCGTTGTCGCCATGTCGTGATCCGTTTTTTCATCCGGCGCATGTCAGGGCGTGTCACTTCCGGAACAACGCGGCGGCCGGGCACCTGCCTGGCAGGTGTGAATTCAAGCGTTCCCAAAAACACAAACGGCTGCAAAAATCAAGGTTCGTGACGTGCAGGGGAGCTATGCAGGCCGTGAATCCGTCCACGGATCAAACGCAAAAGCCCGGAAGGGCAATCACGCCCGACCGGGATCATGTTCATTCGCAGAGAAAACTGCCGCTTACTTGCAGGCCGATGAGGCCGTGTCGATTGCCGCCGTGACACCTGAAAGCGAGAATTTGTAGGTCGTCCGGGTGCCGCGGCTGGATTCGCCGTTCACCGTCATTTCGTGTCCGGCTTTCATTGCTGCGATCAGCTGAGCTTCGGTCGCGGCATTTTCCACCCAGGCACCGTCATTGTTGGTGAAGAGGGTGAAACCCTTGCCGTCGACATCGACGGTGACCGAGGACTTGTCCTTGAAGGGATAACCGACGAGCAGGCTCGGTTCGGAGCTAACGCCTTCGGCGGGACGCGAGGTCACGAAAAAGAAGACGTCCCCGTGGTTCCGGTCTCCCGGAAGCTGGGTGGTCGGTTTGGTCAGCGCATAGCATACTTTGCCGCCGCTGCCGGACATCGCATAGGCCGCCCAATCCTTGTGCTGCTTCAGAAGCGTCGGGGTTTGCGCGAAAGCTGCTGCACTCGAAACGGCAAGACCCGCGAGGGCCAGAACCAGCGATTTTGCTTTCATCATCATCCACACCGTTTGGCTATGAGTTTGCGTCAAGTTCGATTCAATTGCCGTCAGACATATAAACGTTGCTTTAATGATAAATTAAAGCGGGTTACGAAAGGGTTGAAATCGCGGCGATTGTTTATCCGGTTTTGACGCCTTTGAATCCTGGGTTCATGTCTAAGCCTCCCGTTCCCAAGGCTCTTGCGGGTATTCGTGGCAAGAGTGTGGCGGAAAGGCAGGAACGTCCCTAACGGCAGCAATTTGCCGCTGAACGAGTTTCCTCTTAGGCTCAATTCCGCAACGAGACAACGTCAGCGGAGACGGGATGAAACCGCCGGAGATGATCAAGGCCGTAGCAAATTCGGGCAAGACTTTGCGGGCAGACCGCCCATGAAGGACAGGATCAGGCCCTTTTACCTGGCCGTCTTCTTTCTCTTCGCAGGGATGACAATGCCGGTGGCAGGTGAACTTGCGCATGGCTTTGTCTACCTGAGAGACGTCGTTCCGGATATCCGGCAGGACATGCGCTACGCAAGCAGGAACAATTTCATGCGCAAACGTCTGCCCGGTTATCGGGCGGCGGAATGCGTGCTGACCGAGGTTGCCGCCAAGGCCCTTGGAAGAGTGCAGAACGCCGCGGTCGAGGCCGGCTATTCCCTGGTCGTCTTCGACTGCTACCGGCCGCAATCGGCCGTCGATGCGATGGTCGCGTGGGTGCGGACGGGCGGTGGGACCGATCCCGCCTATTTTCCGAAAGTCACGCAGGACCGCCTGATCGACCAAGGCTACATCGGTGCGAAAAGCAGCCATGCGCGAGGCTCCACCGTCGATGTCGCGCTGGACGTCCTGGCCGGCGTGGACGACCTGTCGAGACCGTTTGCCGCCTGTACGCGCCGGGACAGGGACACCGGTGACTTCGGCACCCCCTTCGATTGCTTCGATCCGGCAAGCCAGACCAGCTCGCAGGCTGTCCCGAGGCGCGCACAAGCCTTGCGCAGGACGCTCGTCAAGCTGATGCAGCGTGGAAAGTTCCAGAACTATCCAGGCGAATGGTGGCACTTCACGCTGCAGGGCGAGCCTTTTCCGAACCGTTCCTTCGACTTTCCCATCGAACGCCGGTGACCTGATCGCTCTTCGTCAGTCGGCAAACAGCGGCACGAATTCGCTCAAGGCCGTGTCGGTGTATTTCGAGCCCGGGAAGACGGAACCGATTTCCAGTTCCATCCAGGTTGTTTCCAGCGGCGTGCCAAAAGTGAAACGGTTGGAGCGCATGGTGTCCGGCAGGCTGATCACCTGGGTGCTGCCGTCCGACAGCCGGAGGGTCGCCGAGCGGAGCCGGGCGTTCTTGCGGTAGATGTCCCGGTTCTTGGCGTAGCCGTTGACGATGTCGAACCCGGCGAGGCGGCGGGGACGGTCGAAGGAAACAAGCACCTTCTGGCCGGTGCCATTGCCGGACACACCTTCCACCCAGGCCGTCGAGTAGTTACCGTCATAGAGGTTCGACGGGCCGTAGCGGTTGCCGAACTGCGGATCCAGAACGGAGCTTGCGCAATATTCCAGGGTGCCGCCGGAAACGGCGGTGGTCCCGCACAGGTTCGCGCCGTAGCGGGGAGCCGGAAGATGTTGCGGGTCCGCCCGGCTCACGGTGATCCCGCCGGAGCTTTCCGGTGCCGGGGCAGCGGCCGGTGCGGTGGCTGTCGTTCCAGAGCCGTTCGAAGATTTGCCGCCGAAATAGAATTCGCCGATCAGCGCCTCGTTCACCCAGGGCAGCTGGCGTTCGCCGGTCGACGTGTAAACGCTCTCGCGCACGCGGCCGAGCAGGTGCCGCACCTCCAGGTCGGGCGTGCCGATCAGGCGGGCGAGGGCTTCGGTGAAGGGGCTGTTTCGGCCGGCGCCGTCCAGGGCGACGTCACCCGGCGCGGTTGCGAAGGCGATCATCATGCCGGCAGCGTTGGCCTCCAGCCGGGCAAGGCCGTTGGAAGCGCCCCGGGACAGCGATCTGGGCAGGGGATTGTTGCGGCAGGCGTCGAAGAAGACCAGCTTCAGCCGCGCGCCGGAAATGTCCATGATTTCCAGAAGGTCATTGGCCTTGATGGCCTGTGCCGGCAGGTCGGTGGAGGCTTCGATTTCGGCATCGACCGGCAGCAGCCAGTTGCGCCCGTCCACCTGAACGCCATGTCCCGCATAGAAAACGAGGGCGACATCCGCGCCCTGGGCCTTGCGCCCGAACAGCGTCAGCCCCTCACGAAAGTCTCTCCGGCTGCCATCGATGATCCGGATCACGTCGAAGCCGAGCCCGTCGAGCTTGCTGCCCATGAGATTGGCGTCGTTGGCTGGGTTGATAAGGGCGGGCAGCGCGGTGTAGGCGCCGTTGCCGATGACAAGGGCAACCTTGCCCGCCGCATGGGCGGTCCCGGGCTGCACCAGCAGCATCAACAGCCAAAGCCCGGCCAACAGTTTGTTCAGCACCGTCATTTGCCTCCCCCGATGAGCCAAGAAAACCGCGACGACCGAGGAAACGCAAGGACTTTCGGGGCGATTTTCCTGGTTGACGGCGGGAGAAGAGGGGCGGCGCATCCAGCTTCAGGCGGCGGTGGTCAGTTGCCCGGAACCTTTCTGCCCGTGCGTGAGATCGGGCCGCCGCTGACGTGCTTGGGACGTTCGATCTTCGGGGCTCCCGCCGTGGTCGACCGGTCGGCGTAGCGGCCGAGCGCCCGGTGCCGGTCGTACATGACGATTGCGCCGGCCATGGCGACGTTGATGCAGAACTTGGTCGGGATCTTGACCACGTGGTCGCAGCGCTCGAGCATCTCGGGCGACAGGGAGCCGCGTTCCGGACCGAGCACATAGGCGGCCTGCAGCGGATGACCGAAGCTTGGCAGGTCGATGGACTCGTCCGTCAGTTCGATGCCGACGAGCTGGCAGCCCTTGGGAAGATCCATCGTGTCGACGCTGTCCCAGGTGAAGACCGGCAGGTGGCCGGGGCTCTTGGAGGTGTCGGAGGGCGGCGCCTTGCGCAGTTTCTGGTCCGCATCGACGGTGAAAAAGAAGCTTGCGCCGAAGGCATGCGCCGAACGCATCAGGGTTCCAAGGTTCATCCGTTTGGAGAGGCCTTCCGCCCCGACCGCAAAATATCCGCGCATGTCCTGTTTCCGTTGGTTCATCTTGTTTCCGAAGGCGGTGTGGCGGTCCTCATACCCCAAAGTGGGGCGGCGTCAAAATTCGGCGGTCCTGTACCGCGCCTTGCCGGCATAGTCCGGAAAGACAATTTTTGTTTGCCGCCACCGTTGCTAGGGTGGAGGCCCTGTCAGAATTCAAGAGGTCGCCCGTGAAAGCCTGTCTTTGCAAATCCTTCGGTCCGCCGTCATCCCTGGTCATCGAGGAGGTGGAAACACCCGCGCCGGGAGCCGGGGAGGTGACTGTCCGGGTGAAAGCCTGCGGGCTCAATTTCTTCGACACGCTGATCATCCGGAACAAATACCAGTTCAAGCCCGAGTTGCCGTTTTCGCCAGGTGCCGAATTCGCCGGTGTCATTGAGGCCTGCGGAGACGGGGTGAGCGGATTTCAACCGGGCGACCGGGTCATGGGCTACATGTGCTGGGGCGCGGCGCGGGAAGTGGTGGTGGTGCGCGAGGGCGATCTCGTCAAACTGCCTGACGAAGTCGCCTTCGACATCGCGGCCGGTCTCAGCGTTACCTACGGCACCACCCTTCACGCCTTCCGGGACCGGGCGGACCTGAAGCCCGGGGAAACGGTGGCCGTGCTCGGAGCCTCAGGCGGGGTCGGCCAGGCGGCGGTTGAGATTGCCGCGCTCATGGGCGCCAAAGTCATCGCCTGTGCGTCCTCTGAAGAAAAGCTGACTTTTGCCAGGTCCCTTGGGGCGGACCTGACGGTCGACTATTCCCGGCAGAACCTGAAGGAGGCCCTGAAGGAACTGACGGACGGCAAGGGCGTCGACGTCGTCTATGACCCGGTCGGCGGAGAACTGTCGGAACAGGCGCTCAGGGCAACCGCCTGGGAAGGCCGTTTCCTGGTGATCGGGTTTGCCTCCGGGGACATTCCGAAGATCCCGCTGAACCTGCCGCTTTTGAAGGGCTGCGATATCCGCGGCGTCTTCTGGGGCGATGCACTGACCCGGGATCCGGAGGGGCACCGGCAGAACATGGCGCAGCTTCTGGAGTGGGTCCGGGAAGGTCGGCTGAAGCCGCATGTTCACGGCGTCTATCCGCTCGAGGATATTGCGGTGGCCCTAGAGGAGATCGCCGCCCGCAAGGTGCGCGGCAAGGTAATTGTCAGGCCTTGAGTGGTGTGCGGAGGTGCACTGAACTGCGCTTGAAACAATGCGGCAAAAACACTTTGGAGCAAGGGGCCCATCCTTCGAGACGCCGCTGAGGCGGCTCCTCAGGATGAGGTCGTGGGTATGGTATATGTTCGGCGAACTATCAAGTTACACATCCTCATCCTGAGGAAGCGCGTAGCGCTGTCTCGAAGGATGGGCCGCTTGTTCCTGTTCGGTAAAGAGCCGCCTCAGACCGAAAATTCGGCGATCACCGGAGCGTGGTCCGACGGTTTTTCCCAGCCTCTGGCTTCGCGCAGGACGGTGGTGCCCTTGATGTATTGCTCAAGCGGTTTTGACACCCAGACGTGATCGAGGCGTCGGCCCTTGTCGGCGGCCGACCAGTCCTTGGCGCGGTAGCTCCACCAAGTGTAGAGCTTTTCCTCCATGGGGGTGAACCGGCGCATGGCGTCGAGCCAGCCGCCGGTTTCGCGGACCTTTTCGAAGAGTTCCGTCTCGACCGGCGTATGGGAGACGACTTTCAGAAGTTTCTTGTGGGACCAGACGTCTTCCTCGTAAGGCGCGACGTTGAGATCGCCGACAAGCACTGCAGGTTTCGAGGTTTCCTCGCCCTGAAGCCATTCCTGCATTTCCGCCATGAAATCGAGCTTGTGACCGAACTTCGGGTTGATGTCCCGGTCCGGCTCGTCGCCGCCGGCGGGCACATAGAAATTGTGCACCCGCAGGCTGGAGCCGTTGAAGGGAACGTCCGCCGCGACATGGCGGCTGTCGCCGACATTGCAGAAGTCCCGCTTTTCGATGTTGGCGAGCGGCAATTTCGAAAGCGTTGCCACGCCGTGGTAACCCTTCTGGCCGTGGATGGCCATGTGCTCGTATCCGGCCTTGCGGAAGGCGTTTTCCGGAAAGTTCGCGTCCGGACACTTGGTTTCCTGAAGGCAGATCACGTCCGGTGCGACTTCGTCGATCAGCTGCTCGACGATCGGCATGCGCAGGCGCACGGAGTTGATGTTCCAAGTAACGAGTTTGAGCCGGTCGGTCATGGAAGCCTTGCCTGAAAAGGATCGGTAAAAAGAACGAGTCCGCCAAGTCATAAGGATTCGGCTGTCGAGTGCAACGGATTTCAGTTTTGCGGGGCGTCCGCGGTTTCCTTTCCGGTCTCTCCCGATTTCTGCAGGGCCTGTTGCGTTGCGGCGGGGCCCAGCAGTTCGAACACGATGGTCGATCCGATCGCCACCGTCAGGATCTCGCTCCGGTAGAGCGGCAGCGCTTCCGCCGCGACGAGTGCCATGCCGAGGGCGACGCCGGCCTGCGGAAGCAGCGACAGTCCGAACAGGTAGCTGCGGCTGGCGAGAGATGCGGAAACCGGGCGTTGCGCCACCTTGCCTCCGAGCCAACCGCCGATCAGCCGGCCGGCAATTCTCAGCAAGATATAGGCGCTTCCGAGGAGGCCCAGCTCTGGAAGCATGTCGACCTCAAGGGAGGCGCCGGCCAGCACGAAGAAGAAAATCATGAACGGCCATTCGATGTGCTCGATCTCGTGAAAGGGGCGGGTGTGGTGGCGGCCGGTGTTGACGACCATGGCACCGCAGGCGATGCCGGCAAGCAGGAAGGAGAGGTCGAACCAGAGCGCCAGTCCCGCTGTCAGAAACACGATGCCAAGCGCTTCGGCAAGTGTCGGGTCCCCCGGCCTGATCCGGCCGGAGAGATAGCCCGCAGGAGCTCCGACAACAACACCAAGCAGGATCGAGCCTGTGACGTCCCGCAACGCCTGGACGAGCGCGGAGGATCCGTCCGCACCCATCAGTGCCTGGGCTCCCATCAGGCAGAGCGCGAACACGAGAATGCCCCAGACGTCGTCCAGGGCAACGATGCCGGACAGGATCGAGGTAAAGGGGCCTCTGGCCCGGTACTGACGGATGACGTCGTTGGTCGCAGCCGGGTCGGTGGCGGTTGCAAGAGCGGCCAGAACCAGAGCAAGAGCGATCGGAAAACCGAGCAGGAACAGGCCTGTGAACACCGTCACGGCGGTTACCACGACGGCGCTGACCGAGATGACGGCGACCGTCCCCCCGCTGTTTGCAAGATTCACCTTTGAAAGCTTGCCGCCCAGCAGGAATGCCACCATCGACAGGGCCAGCACCGAGAGGGTTTCATAAAGTTCGGTCAGACTGTCGGGCAGAAGGTCCAGAAACGAGGGGCCTGCTGCCAGGCCGCACAGGATCAGAAGCGTGACGCGCGGCAACCGGGTCTTGTGGCCGATTTCATCGGCCAGCATGCCGAGCAGGAGGAGAACGCCGATGGCAACCAGTGTCTGTGCGATGTCCATTCCGGTTTCCATTGTTCTGCCGAGCACTCTCAGAATTATCAGCTGAAGTGGCAGCCGGGCAATCGCCTGTCTTTGATCCGCCGCAATCCTGCCTTATTGGCCTTTCGCGGCGATTGTCAGGTGTCATGCGAAAGAAATCCGCAATCCGTCTACGGTCCGTTAGGAAATCCCGCGCATTTTGGGCGGCGAAAGAAAGTCTTTTTTAACCTTGTCGAGGACGCTGTGCTGCCCCTGATAAAGTCGTTTTGTTCCGTACTAGGATTTGTCTTCCTGAGCTCCTGCTCGGCCTATGACTTTCCAGATCCGACACCGGAGGACTACGCCGTTCATGGCATCGACGTGTCGCGCTGGCAGGGGGACATCGACTGGGCACGGGCGAAGAAGTCGGGTGTCGCCTTCGCCTGGATCAAGGCGACCGAGGGCGGTGACCATGTCGATCCGCGTTTCGTCGACAACTGGATCGCCGCCCGACAGGCGGGTGTGCCGCGCGGGGCGTATCATTTCTATTATTTCTGCCGCCCGGTCGAAGAACAGATCGCCTGGGTGAAGGAAGTCATTCCGGTTGACCCGCAAGCCCTGCCGCTTGTTCTCGACATGGAATGGAACGCCCATTCGAAAACCTGCCAGAAACGTCCGGCGCGCTCACAGATCCTTCGGGACATGAAGGTCTTTCTCGACGAGATGGAAAGCCACTACGGCAAGCGGCCGGTGATCTATTCCTCGGTCGATTTTCACCGGGACAGGCTGGTGGGGGCCTTCAAGGACGAGCAGTTCTGGCTGCGGTCCGTCGCCAGCTTCCCGAACAACATCTACGAGCAGCGCAACGACTGGGTGTTCTGGCAATATACCGCCGAGGGCACGGTGCCCGGGATCCGCGGTGAGGTCGACCGGAACGCCTTCTTCGGCACCAAGTCGCAATTCCGGGACTGGCTCGAGGGCAAGCTGGAGCGTTGAGCCGTAGGTCACGGTGTCCGGTGCGCGCAGCGGCTACCTGATGAAGATCTGGTGAGACACATCCTTGCCGTTGCTGACGGTGACCTGCGTGAAGCCGATCAGCTTGCAGAAATCCAGGAAATTGAGTTCCTGTGGCTGGCTTGACTTCGCAAAGAGTTCGGATGTCCGGGCTTTCGAGGTCAGGGACGCCAGCAGCGCGCGCAGGCGATAGAGCGTGTCGTACTGGCCGTCTCCGGTTGCGACGATGATGAGTTTTTCCAGTTCATCGCCCTTGGCGAAAAGGTGGTAGCCGGGCAGATGACCGAGTTTTTCCTGCTGCGCCGCCAGGGCGATCACAAAAGCGGCGCGTGAGCGTTCTCCGGCATCCAGGGCAACGGAAAGCGAAGAAACATAGTCTTCCCGTGTCTGAGGAGCGGGGTAATAATATCCTGCGTGGGCGTCTTCCGCCCCGGCGGGAGAGCCGGACGCGGTCAGCAGGATCAGGAGAACTCCAGCCAGTGCCATGATTTTTGAAGATGCGCCCATAACCTGCCTCGCCCATGTACAACCCCGTCCATCAAGCAGCGGGAGGTGATCGAAGCAAGCTGATTTTTCGGCAAAAACGCCAATGACGGCGGAATGACGGGAAAGGCGCTATATTTTCGCCATCTTGCCCCCGCACATCTTCTTGTGATCCGGGCGTTTCTTGGGAGTATTGATGATGTCGATCCGCTTGCCGTTGGCACTGATGGCGTTGGTGTTGACAGTTCTGCCCGCCGCGGCCCAGTCACGTCCGGCGATTGCCTATACGACCGCCAACCTGAACATGCGGACCGGTCCCGGGACCAACTACCCGGTGGTGACAACGGTCCCGAACGGCGGCGGCGTGACCGTGTTCGGCTGCACAGCCGATTACAGGTGGTGCGATTCCGCCTTTGCCAATGCGCGCGGCTGGGTGTCGGGACGTTATCTCAGCTATGGTGTCCAGGGGAGTTATTACGGCCGTCCGATCCCCAATGCCGGTGTCTACATCGGCGTGCCGCTTTATCGCCGGAACTATCCGGTCTACACCCGCCCGCCCATCGCGGTGCAGCCTGTCAGGCCCCACTATCCCTACTATCCGCGCTATCCCTACCGCCGCTATTGAGCGGGTTTGGGACCGGCCAGGACAAGAGACCAGAACACCTTGTGCTTGGCACTTGGCGAGTAGGCGGTGGCTATTCCGAGACGGGTAGCGTCGCGGTTGAGAAGCACCTGGTTGTGCTTGGGCGATTCCCGCCATCCCGAAAAGGCTTCTGCAAAGGTGCGGTAGCCCGCGCTGACGTTTTCGGAGGCCGCCGTTTTCGGCTCGCCGATGGAGGCCATCCGGGTGGCGAGCTGCTGGTCGGCTGCGAGCGCAGCCTTGACCGTACCCGCCGCCGCCATGGCGTCCGCCTGGCTCTGGGCAATTCCCGTCAGCAACGGATCGGGCGTCACCGGTGAGAGGCCGTTGTTGATCCGGTACTGCGAGATCATCTGGGCCGCTGTTGCGGGGTCGACCTGCCCGCCCGATTTGGCAAGATCCTGATAAAAGGGTGGTGTCTGAAAGCGTTCGCTCTGGCAGGCCGCCATGGTGAGCGTCAGGGCGGCTGCGGTGGTGAGTTGCAGGATGGTCCTGCCCGTGAGGGTTTCAAACACGAATGGGGGCTCCGGATCTGTCGTGGCATCGCTGGGCGGAACGAATCGCCCCTCCTTGCCGGTGATGGATCGACAAGACAGCGGAATTGCGGCGGAGGTCCAGCCGTCCACACGTTTTGCCGCAAAAAAAAAGAACCAGCCCGTGATACGGGCTGGTCAGGCTGCATGAGGCTTTGTGATAGCCTTCCGGGGAGCTCTTGTTTATCGCTTGCTGGCTTCCAGCACGTCGTCGAAGGTGCGAAGGCCGGTTGTCGGCGCGCAGACCAGGACGGACATGTTGCCGGGCGCATGCTGGTTCTTCCACATCTTGGTGTGAGCCTTCGGGATCTGGTCCCAGGGGAACACTTCGGACATGTAAGGATCGATCCGCCGTTCGATCATCAGCTTGTTGGCGGCAGAGGCCTGTTTCAGATGGGCAAAATGCGAACCCTGCACGCGCTTCTGGTGCATCCAAAGATAGCGGACGTCGAAGGTACAGTTGAAACCGGAGGTGCCTGCGCAGATCACGATCATGCCGCCCTTCTTGCAGACAAAGGTCGAGACCGGAAAGGTTGCCTCGCCCGGATGCTCGAAGACGATGTCGACGTTGTTGCCCTTGCCGGTGATGTCCCAGATCGCCTTGCCGAACTTGCGCACTTCCTTGAACCATTCGCCGTATTCCGGCGAATTGACCTTCGGCAACTGTCCCCAGCAGTTGAAGTCCTTGCGGTTGATGACGCCCTTGGCGCCGAGGTCCATGACAAACTGGCGCTTGTCCTCGTCCGAAATCACGCCGATGGCATTGGCGCCGGCAGCGGTGATGAGCTGGATCGCGTAGGAGCCAAGGCCGCCGGAAGCGCCCCAGACCAGGACGTTCTGGCCAGGTTTCAGTTCATGCGGATGGTGGCCGAACAGCATGCGGTAGGCGGTTGCCAGCGT
>NZ_JBNKYW010000204.1:0-6265 GCF_050301095.1 Roseibium sp. | reverse complement strand
CAGACGCTTTATCCGATCTGGTCGCGCTTCGGGCCGGAAGAGATGTTCGTCTCCGCCCAGACAGGCCTTGCCGAACTGGCCCTGTCCGGCTGCACCTTGAGTTCCGACCACCTTTACCTCTACCCGAACGGCGCGCGCCTGGACGATACCATCGCCGCCGCCGCTGAAATCGGCATCCGGTTCCACCCAACCCGGGGCGCCATGAGTATCGGCGAGAGCAACGGGGGGCTTCCCCCCGACAGTCTGGTGGAAAAGGAAGCGGACATTCTGGAAGATTGCATCCGCGTGGTGGACGCGTTCCACGATCCGTCGGAAGGATCGCTGGTGCGTGTGGGCCTTGCCCCCTGTTCCCCCTTCTCCGTCACCCGCGACCTCATGCGCGATGCCGCGCTGCTCGCCCGCGACAAGAAGGTGATGCTGCACACCCATCTCGCCGAAAACAATGAAGACATCTCCTATTCGCAAGAGAAATTCAGCTGCCGTCCCGGACAATATGCCGAAGACCTTGGCTGGACGGGCCCCGACGTCTGGCATGCGCACTGCGTCAAGTTGGACGGCGAGGAAATCAGGCTGTTTTCGGCAAGCGGAACGGGCGTTGCCCATTGTCCCTGCTCCAACTGCCGGCTCGGCAGCGGCATCGCTCCTGTCCGGGCGATGCGCGATGCCGGCGTCAAGGTCGGCCTCGGCGTCGACGGCTCGGCCAGCAATGATGCCGGCAATCTGGTGCTGGAAGCCCGGCAGTCGATGCTGTTGCAACGCGTTGCCAACGGCGCGGACGCCATGTCCGCCCGCGAGGCGCTGGAAATCGCCACGAGGGGCGGTGCGGATGTGCTCAACCGGCCGGATTGCGGCCGTCTCGCTGTCGGCAAGCGGGCCGATATCGCCATCTGGGATGTGTCTGGTGTGGAAAGCGCCGGAAGCTGGGACCCGGCGGCCCTGCTGCTGGCCGGGCCGACACGCGTCAAGCACCTCTTCGTGGAAGGGCGGCAGATCGTCAGCGACGGCCGCATGACCACGATTGACCTGCCGAAGGTGCTGGAACGCCAGAACCGTCTGGCGCGAACCCTAATGTCGTAGCGACACCCCGGCGCCTTCCCGGACGTAGCGAAGCGAAGATCCGTGACCTCGAGAGGCACAAGAGGCAACCAACAAGTCCAAGGCTTGCCCTCTTCTGGTCCCGGCTCGCGCTTCGCTTGGCGGGGACAGCCAAGAGAGAGGGGCTTTTATCCGCTATCTGAAGCGGACCAGCCTCAGGCAGCAGCCCTTCAATAAAGCCGCCCGCCGATCGGAACATCCTTGTCCGGCGTCAGCAATACCACTTCGCCGTCCTCGTCCGGCACGCCCAGGGTCAGGACCTCGGACATGACCGGGCCGATCTGGCGCGGCGGGAAATTGACTACCGCCATCACAAGCTTCCCGACAAGTGTCTCGGGCGTGTAGTGTTTGGTGATCTGCGCGGAAGTCTTCTTCACGCCGATCTCCGGACCAAAATCGATCCGCATCTTGTAGGCGGGTTTGCGCGCTTCGGGAAATTCCTCGGCCTCGACAATACGGCCGACACGCACATCCACTTTCAGAAAATCGTCAAAACTGATCTGGTCGCTCACGAAAACATCCTCTTTTCCTGCGAGCGACCTTGGAGGGTTAGCCGAGCCGGTGCAAGTACTGCCCGCGAGCAAAGCTCAATTGCCGGGCGCGGTGTTGCAATCACGCACCCGCCGGGGCTTCCTCGGGCGAATGCGGATCGCCTTCAGAATTTACGTCCCTGCTCCGGCGTTTGTCCGAAGCCTTCCGGAAGAACGACCGGAGGCCCTTTGCAACGCTGTCTAGCGTACCGAGCTGGCGCATGAAACTGGAGCCTCTGTCCAGTTCCTTGTCGAGCCTCGCCATGGTGCGGGGCATGCCCTCATCCGTCTCGTCCAGCCAGACATCGACGACACGGGCGAAGGCGATGGCAAGGCCTTGTGCAACGAGCGAAGCCTTCATGCCGGAAAGATCAATACCGGCCGCGATCAGCATCCACTTCTGGGACCGGACTTCCAGACGGTTGAAATCGAGCGCCAGGGCGGGATCCTGCCGTGCCGCCCGATGGAGTGCCCGCACGGCCTCCTTGCGATCCGCCAGCGCGTCGATGCGTGTCATCAGGACGTCGAACAGCCGGTCGCGCGGCGGCTGGTCTTCCATGTCCTCGTCGCGCTCATCCAGAACGGCAGTGTCGATCTGTTCCGCAAAGGCCGCCACGAGGGCGAGCTTGGAGGCATAGGCACTGCGCATGTCGGAAAGCTTGACCCCGGCACGCTCGGCGACGAGCGGCAGCGAGACGTCTTCATAGGAATGTTCCGACAACAGGTCCAGAAACGTCTTGAGGATCTTCTGCTTGGTCTTGGCGGTCACCATGGAACGGCCTCCTGTGAGTTTCTACACGGAAAGATAGGAGGCCGAAGCTATTGTGGAAAGGGCGACCCACTGCCGCAGATTGCAACAGAGGCTTTTATTTCGCCAGTTCCCGCGCCCGTTTGACAGCGGCGGCAACGGCTTCCGTCATCACCGGTTGCAGGCCCTCGGCATGCATCAGCACCTCGAGCGCGGCGGCCGTCGTGCCGTTCGGGCTGGTTACGTTCTGCCGCAAAACGGCCGGATGCTCGCCAGTCTGGTGCATCAGCTCACCGGCGCCGCAAACCGTTGCAACGGCGAGTTCATGGGCAAGGTCCGCGGGAAGGCCCGCCTGCCGGCCGGCCTCGCCCAAGGCCTCCGCCAGATAGAAGACGTAAGCCGGACCGGACCCGCTGACGCCGGTTACCAGATCGATCTGGTCCTCACTGTCCAGCCAAACGACCTTTCCGACCGCAGACAACAGCCTGGCAACATCGGCCTTCTGGTCTTCGGACACCGAGGGCGTGGGATAGACCGCGGTGATGCCACGCTTGACCATGGCAGGCGTGTTCGGCATGCAGCGGCAGACCGGAACTTCCCCGAATTCCCGGACGAACCTGGAAACCGGCGTTCCGGCAGCGACCGACATCACCAGCGTGTCCGGCGCAACGGCCGGCTTCAGGCCCGGCAGGACCTGATCCATCATCTGCGGCTTGACGGCAATCAGGACAATGCCTGCGGTCAAATCGTCCGGAACGGACGTCACGTGCCGGATGCCATGCCGTTTCAGCAAGGCGTCCATCTCCTCGGAGACGTTGGGATCACAGACAGTGACGGCGGCGGGATCGATGCCTTCCGCCATCCATCCCGACAACATGGCCCCGCCCATCTTGCCGGCTCCGACAAGAAGGAAAGGGCGTTCTCTTGAAAAGCTCATGCTTCTCCTGCGGTTTCGAACAAGGCTGTACTCATCGCTTCCGAAGCCGAGTGGCCGGCCCAGACGACGAATTGAAAGGCTTGATAGAAACGTTCGCAGTTTTCAAGGGCATTTGTCAGCATGGCCTCGATTTGCGCCGAGGAAGCTTCCGCGCCACCAGCCAGAAGCAGGGACTGGCGGAACATGATGACGTTTTCCTTGTGCCACAGGTCGAAGTGCCCCATCCAGAGCTGTTCGTTGACCAGGGCAAGCAGGCGAATGACTTCGGTCTTGCGAGGTTCGGTGACCTTGAGATCGAAGGCACAGGCCAGATGCAGGGCTTCGACTTCCTCCATCCAGGAGAAGGAGACGTGATAGTCGCACCAGCTGCCTTGCAGGGAGATAGTGATTTCGTCCTCATCCGACCGGTCGAAGGCCCAGTCGTTCAAGGCGGCGACAGTCTCGATCATGTCGACGGGATTGGAAGGTCGCTCGAGTTCGATCTCGATGAGGCTCATGATGCCTACTCCCCTTTCAGGCCGGGGCCGGGAACCCGATCACGATAACCGGGCGGGCCGCCGGGAATGTCCCATGCCGGAGGAGCAAAACGCGTCCTTGGTGGCCCTTTCGAAGCGAACCGGTTCCGTCTTGCTCCGACGAATCCCTGTTATCTACGAGTATAGGGGGAGAAATGATTTAATGGATACATACGAATTGAACCGAAAAAGCCGAAACTTGTGGACGACTCAGCGGTAATTTTCATCAAGCCGCCCAAAATCAAAGCAATTCAGCCAAGTACGCACGTCGTATTTCTGTCATGAACAATTAACAGAAATCCGTCACATCCGCGTCATCCGGCCGCCTCAGGCGTCGCCCTTGTCCCCGGAACCGGTTTTTTCCAGCGCAGCCAGTCTCGATTCGAGTTCCTCGACCTTGTCGAGCGCACGCACGGCCATTTCCTTGACGGCTTCATGTTCCTCGCGGGAAACCACGTCCATGTCGGAGAGGAACCGTTCGGCCTGTGCGCGAAAAGCGGTCTCAACCTCTCGGCGCGCGCCCTGGGCAACGCCTGCTGCATCTGTCATCAACTTGGCGAAATCATCGAGAAGCCGGTTTGGGCCTTGGGTCATCGGACCCTCCTTGAGCGGGAACACATTTATGCCTGACAGGTATGGGGGAATGACAAGAACTTCAAGAACCAATTCCGCCGCACCTCCTCGCCCGATCTTCCGGCCGTCCGCTGCGGCTTGACGGATCGGCCAGGATCGCGCAAGCGTTGCCCCCGATCCGTCTGCCTGCGGACATTTCACGAAGGAATTGCCGTGCCCACCCTGCTCGTCCTGCCGTTTCCGGCCATCGACCCGGTCATCATCGAATTCGGCCCCTTTGCCCTGCGCTGGTATGCGCTCGCCTATATCGTCGGCATCATCCTGGCCTGGCGTTACATGCTCCGCCTCGTGCGCAACGACCGGCTCTGGGGAACGGTGGCCAGGCCTGCGCCGCTTGATATCGACGACTTCGTCCTCTGGGGCACGCTCGGCATCATTCTGGGCGGACGGCTCGGCTACGTCCTTTTTTACAATCCGTCGTTCTACCTTGCCCATCCCGGAGAGGCGATAGCCATCTGGGACGGCGGCATGTCGTTTCACGGCGGCTTTACCGGCACCGTCGTTGCCATGATCCTGTTTTCCTGGAAACGCGGTGTGCCCCTGTGGACCCTCTTCGACCTTGCCGGCTGCGCCGCCCCGATCGGTCTGTTTTTCGGCCGCATCGCGAATTTCATCAATTCCGAACTCTGGGGACGGCCGACCGATGTTCCGTGGGCCGTGGTCTTTCCCAATGGTGGTCCCGCCCCTCGCCATCCGAGCCAGCTCTATGAGGCAGCACTGGAAGGGATCGTCCTGTTTCTCGTTCTGCGTTTCCTGAGCCACCGGTTCGAACTCCTGAAAAAGCCGGGCTTTCTGGCCGGCGCCTTCGCCCTCGGCTACGGCGTCCTGCGCTCCGTTGGCGAATATTACCGGGTTCCGGACGCCCAGATCGGCTACCTCTCCGGCATTCTGACGATGGGCATGCTTTTGTCGCTGCCGATGATCGCGGCCGGGCTCGCCGCGATGATCTGGGCCGCCTCCCGCAAGTCCGGGGCATCGGTGCTGTGACGGGACTGAAGGAAAAACTGAAAGCGCGGATCGTTGCCGAGGGCCCCCTGTCGGTTGCGCAATATATGTCTGCCTGCCTCGGCGATCCGGATGCGGGCTATTACACGACCCGCGAACCCTTCGGGACCAGCGGCGACTTCATCACCGCCCCCGAGGTCAGCCAGATGTTCGGAGAACTGGTCGGCGCCGCCTGCCTTTCCGCTCATGCCGCACTTGGGGCGCCCGGTCGCTTTCAGCTGGTGGAACTGGGTCCTGGACGCGGAACGCTGATGTCGGACCTTCTTCGCACGGCAGCGCTCCGGCCCGAATTCCTCAAGGCCGCCAAGCTGAACCTTGTGGAGATGAGCCCCCGGCTGTGCAGCATTCAGAAAAAGACCCTGCGGAATGCCCCCCTGACGCCGGATTTCCGGGACACATTCGCGCAGGTTCCGGACGGACCGCTGGTCGTTGTCGCCAACGAGTTCTTCGACGCCCTGCCGATCCATCAGTTCGTGAAGACGCGTGAAGGCTGGCACGAGCGCCAGATCGGTCTTTCGGCGGACGGCGAGCTGACTTTCGGCGCGGGAACCGCGCGGCTGCCCGACGAGACCGTGCCTGCAAGCCTTGCCGGCAGCCCGGAAGGCACGATCTTCGAAACCCAGCCGGCGGCAAATGCCGTTGCCGAGGAAATCGGTGCCCGGATCGCCGAACATGGCGGCGCGGCGATCTTCATCGACTACGGCTATCTCAAAACGGCGCCCGGAGACACATTGCAGGCGCTCTACAAACACGAGTTCGACGATGTTCTGGCCCAGATCGGAAGAGCGTCGTTTCGGGAAAG
>NZ_JBNKYW010000203.1:0-4636 GCF_050301095.1 Roseibium sp. | reverse complement strand
TGTTCCGACCAGACATTGTACCCCTGGGCGCGCGCCTTTTGCAGCTTTTCCTCGTTCTCCCACCATCCGTATTCGTTGTTGTGATTGAGCGAAAACGGCGCATCGAGAGCCATGGCGTTGGCTAGAAGTTCACTGGTGCCCAGCGGTCCCTCCGGGTTGCTGGGGTTGCCATGAAACCGCACATGAGCCCCCAGCAAGCGGCCGTAATTGGCTGCAACCTCCTGCGTCTTGAACATCTCGAACGTGGTGACGCCCTCGCTCATGTAGCCGATGGTCGATGCGACGCTCAGTGCCCCCTGACGCAGCTCCTCGTCCATGTAACCGAGGATCTGATTGAGCTGGTCGAGATTGCTGCGCGTAACCGACCAGCCCGGCACACCGTCTTCCTCCACGGCCTTCGCCCGCAATTCGAAAACGCTGGTAGCATCATGCCATCCGCTGGTGTCGACTTCCGGATCGTGAACCCGCGTCCGTGTCATTTCCTGGCTGACGCCGGTGCCATAGTTCAGCGGCCAGCCGGATTCGTCTTTCGCGGCGTACCACTCGGCAATATGGATCGCTCCGGCCTCGAGATCCATCCCCGTCGTCACGCCATCGAGCGCGGCCAGCTTTAGCGAGAGCCCGTCAAGCGCGTGAAAGTGCAAGTCGATAAAGCCCGGCGCCACCACATGGCCGGTGGCGTCGATGGTATCGGTGCCGGTGATCTCACCGGATGTGATGATTTTGATCCGGCCGTCGGTGATGCCTACGTTGAATTGGCCGTCGAGCATCGTCTCGGGATCCATGACCCGACCGTTCAGGATCACCAGGTCGTAGTCTTGCGCGCTGGCCGGAGCCGTGAGGGCAAGGCCTGCGAACACGGTGATGCTGCCAAGTAGCTTGTACATACTTCCAACCTTCCGTTTGCGTTTCGGCTTCGCGCCGACGACGAGTTCATAGTGCGCGCCAAGTGCTTCAAGCCGGCTGATTTACAAAGGTGCGCTTCTGGAATTGCGCCGCCAGATCACCGCACTGCGTGCCAACCGCATCTTGCATGGTCGCGACATTGTGCCCCCGAAACAGTCTCTCACAACTGGCGAGACGATCCCCGACAAAGCGCGGTAACGGCTCACACACTTCCGAAGCGCAGGGTTCTTTGGTTTCTCAAACGTTCCCGTCGCTCAAGCTTTGCAAATTGCTGGCCTGAAGCCTAAAACTCCACGCGGGCGCGCAAGCCGAACACTGCTATCAGGTCCTCTTTCGGATTAAGCGCTGGATTGAGGAGGAGCTGGGTACTCGGGGTGACCTGGAAATTTTCGGCAACTTGCGCTCTGTAGAAAACTTCGCCGGTCCATTGATCGTCCAGGTCCACAGAGAGAGTATCGGAATTCGGTCGCCCCCAGTTGACCCCGACTCCAAGCAGGTTTCCGCCCGGTGTGTTCATGTAGCCAAACCCGGTACTGACGGACGCTTCGTACAAGCCGCCGCCTTCATGGGCCCAGCCACCGCGCAGGAAAACAAGCCACCTTTCGTTGACAAGAGACGAGATAGACCCGTTTACCCCCCATCCGCCAGCAGCACCGGTTTTCTTGCTTTCGTCAATTTGCCAGAAGGCTATATGGGCGTTGTCCAGGAAAAGCCTCTTGCCTCCTTGGGTGAAACCGATCTCGAAGGTCTTGAAAGTGTCAAAATCGCCAAAAAAGGTTTGAACGCTCTGGAACGCAGAGGTCGGGTCCGCGCTGGCATCGACAATACTCGCGGCTGCGTAAAAATTGTCCGTAAAGTAACCGCCAACCATCGCGCCGAATGCACCGTCCGGCAGTTTACTCATTGTGTTGGAGCCGGTGGAAAAGGCGAGATTGTGAAAGCCCGACCAGGGACTGGCCAGTGCATAGACGTCGAAGTATTCTTTGACGTCGATAAGCCCCAGACGAGCAACAGCCTTGTCCTGCAAGAACCTCTGTTTCCAGTAGAGCGTTGTTGCCCGGAACCCCTGATCGGTGAAAACCGGTTCGGTAACGCCCACATAGCCGGCAGCCAACCCAAGTCCGGCCGGCGGGATATCCGTGAAGGAATGCCGGTTCTCGCCCTTGAACTCGATACTCCCGGTGTTCTTGCCACCGCGATTGAACAAGGCCCAGGATCCGTAGACACGCGCAATCGCCGAAGCAGCCGTCTTATCTCCGAGACTGGCAGTGGCGGCGAGCCCGACCGAAGTGTAATCGGCCCCGAAACTGAACCCTGTTTTCTCCTTGATACTTGCCTTCCACTCGTCCCATTTCTTCAGAAGATTGCGATCGAGAAGATCCGCCTTTTCTTCACTGTTAGCCGAAATCAGAGAATCCGCGGAGTCCGGTCCATTCAGCGGGTGCCGGTCAAGTGTGTTCCCTGTCGACTTTACAACGGGCGCAGGTGCCGCCTCCTCTGCAATTGCGGTTTGCGGAGAAATAACAATCGAGGTCAGCGCCAGGGCAACGGTTAAAGTCCAGCATGGACCCTCCGCAATCATGGCGCATACCCCGTCTTGAATTCGTGTGAAGGACTTCATTTTCCCATTCCCGTTGCCCCATCGGTGCGCCATAGACTTATGGCACACCTGTTCTGACCAGGCGATACAAGCCCGTGACTATCTGGCTTTCCAGTTCGGCGCCCGTTTTTCAGCAAACGCCAGGGCGCCTTCTTTCGAGTCTTCGGTCCGCATCAGGAAGTCGAAGCTTTCCTTTTCCAGTCTGACCGCCTGAGGCAACGGCATATCAAGGCCCTGCATGACAGTGGTCTTCATTTTCTGGACGGCAAGCGGAGCGCTCTTCACGATTTCACCCGCGATCTGTTTGCACTTCTCAAGCAGTTGCTCCTGTGGAACCACATGATTCACGAGGCCCAGGCGATAGGCGTCCGGCGCGTCGATCCGACCTCCCGTGTAGAGAAGCTCAAGCGCGGGGCCAAGAGGGATCACGCGCGGCAGTCTCTGGGTCCCGTACCCGCCCGGAATCCAGCCGAGCCGGATTTCGCCGGAGCCGAAATGGGCATCTTCCGTACAGACCCGGATATCGGCACCGAGGGCCTGCTCCAGCCCGCCGCCGGTGCAATGGCCCTGGATAGCCGCAATCACCGGTTTGGTCAGTGTCAGCATGCGCGGGTAGAGACGATCGACGAACCCTTCGGCATCGGGCGACTTGACCCATCTGACGTCAGTGCCGGTGCAGAACGCCCGCCCTTCGCCACTGAGGATGCCCACCCTGAGTTCGGGGTTCGTTTCAAGCTCGTCCCACGCATCCGCGATGGCGTTGTACGTCTCGCCGTCACACGCATTCAGGACGTCCGGACGATTGATCCTCACGTGGATAATTCCCGCTGATTTCTCTACGATCACTTTTTCCATGTCTATTCCTTTCACGCTCAAAATGGGCTGTTCTTGCTGTCGCCAATCACATCGGTCGCCTTCTCTCCGACGCTTGGAAAGGTGGCTATTCGTCGAACAGGCCTGAGGTTGCGATGGCGCGCGGGTAGCGGTGACCGGAATGGTCGTCGTTGTTCACATTGAAGTAGACAATGACGAGGTCCCGCGATGGCGACACGTAGAGGCCCTGGGTCATCAGGCCGCCCTTCCACATGTCCCCGTCGGGCCAGAGGATGTCCCACTGGCGGCTGTTGGCGATGAAATCGTTCGAACCGAGATAGTCGGCGAACACGGCACCGTCGAAGCCGGCCATCATGAACTCGTGGCTGCGCACCCCGTCGCGGATACGGGCCAGGATCTCGTCCGTCACGACCTGCTCGGTGGCAATCTTGTTCCAGCTGGGTGTGTAGAGCATGCCGAACCGGGCGAAGTCGCGCAGATTGCTCGAGACAAGCCCGTGCGCCGCGGCGATGCCGTCGGGTGTCAAATGGATCTGCAACGCCCCCTCAGCACCGACTTTCGACCAGACACGGCGATCGAAGATCTGGGCCCAGCGGTCGTTTTCGACCTCCTCGGCCAGGATCACCAGCATCTGGGTCAGGCCAGAAGCGTAGTGGAACGCCTGCCCGGGCTCCTCCCGCTTGGGCGTGCTTCTGAGCACGTCACGCAGCTTCTCGACACCACGCGTCTCGTTCGGAAAGCCGAACTCGGCTTCATACACGCGGCGTGCGATGTTGTCGGGGTCGAAGCGGGACTCGGAGGTGTCCTCCAGGTCCATGCCAGAGGCCATGTCCATGATGTCTTTTGTGGTAACGCCGTCCCAGGGCGTGCCCTTGAAGTCAGGCAGATAGTCGGTGACCGGAGCGTTCTGGTCGATCTTGCCCTCGCTGATCAACTGGTCGATCACCAGGCTGGCCGTGGGCTTGGCCGAAGACATCCACACGTGGTGATCCTCGGGCCGCATCCGCGGGTATTTCTCATAGACGATCTGGCCCTTGTAGACGACCATGTAGGCTTGCGCGCCCGGCGACTGCTCGAGGAACGCGTCGAGCGACATGGGGCTGGGCAGCGAGCTTTCGGAGGTCATGTCGACCTCGATCTC
This sequence comes from Roseibium sp., assembly GCF_050301095.1. Taxonomy (GTDB): domain Bacteria; phylum Pseudomonadota; class Alphaproteobacteria; order Rhizobiales; family Stappiaceae; genus Roseibium. The sequence continues at coordinate 155 of NZ_JBNKYW010000203.1, read as the reverse complement.
GCCAATCTCGGGCATCGGGTTCTCTGCCAGCGGCATCGGACCAACGCGCGAGGGCAGGATTGCGGTGGGCAGGAACTCCGACACGCGCATGTTGAAATAGGCGGACGGGTCCCCGCCGCGGAAAAGCTCATTGTAATCGGCGGCGCGGGTCTCCT
>NZ_JBNKYW010000202.1:0-23570 GCF_050301095.1 Roseibium sp. | reverse complement strand
CGCCCATGACACAGCCTCAGATCGAAATCGCCCTTCGGGACTCGGCAGATTACGTGATCGTCTCCGTGGAACACCCTGACGCATTCAGCTGAACGCTGAGCTTCCCTGCCTGTTCAAGGCACTCACCGTACCATTCGGGCGCGCGCCCTGTTCAACGTCTTCCCATGGCCGAAGCCGGACCCGGCGTCTTTCTCCCGGAACCAGATGGAACCAGTTGTCAGCGGGCAGAAAGGCCTCCGCGTCAATAATCACGAATTGCATCATCCTGTCCGACTGCAGTTCCAACCACCAGAAACCGTCATCGCTTTCCTGCAGTTTGTGCTCAAGGGTGACGGGCATCCGTGTCAGGTCAAATCCCATTGGGAAATGATACGCATCCGCCACCACATCCCCGGTCTCCGGATCCGACAGCCGAACCACCGTCACGTCGTGGGAAGGCGGGCCGAAGCGGTAGGCGTAGGTGACGTCGAAGAAAGCGCCGATCAGCTCGACGGCGTTGAACGTCTGCGCGTCATGGGGCGGCAGGACCAGATCCTTCCGGCCCGAGACAACCGGCACCTGGCCGTCCTTGAGGCAGGTGAGGCTCAAGGTGACGGACCTTTCCTGCGGACAGTCGTTGATCACGTGAATGGCAAGGCCGTTGGTGCCTTCGTCGGTCACCGAGACCTGCAACGGCCGGAAAGCGCGTTTGAGGGCATAGTAAGCCGGCTTCGGCCGACCGGCGGCATCGAACAGGCCCCAGCCGGCGCCCATCATCAGGTCCTGAAAGGTCCACACAAGCGCGCCCTGGCAGGATGAGCCCTTGCGGCGCCACTCTGCAAAGGTTCTTTCCATGACCTCGCCGGTCACCGCCCGGCCAAGATCCAGATAGCGGTCCGGATCGCCATAACGCAGCGCCAGCGGGTCGACGCCGTAAAGCTCTTTCAGGTAATGGTCGCGGACGTCTTCAAAGTCCCAGCCCGCGCCACGATCCCGCGGCACTCGCGCCTTCCAGCGAGGATCGTGCCCGGGCTTGACCGGCAAATGTTCCTCCAGGCTCCGGTGGTCCGGAATGTTGGAAAAGGCAAGGCACTCGCCGGCAAAGCGCACGTTTGCCCGGCGGGCGTCGTCCAGGGGCCTTAAGTAGGCGCCGACGCCGTAATAATGCGCGATGCCCTCATTCGGCGAGAACGGCAGAACGCCATTGCAGGGGGAGTTTGCCGCATAAGGCACATCCGGCCGCAGGGCTTGCGCCAGCTCAGGCAGGATCTCCTCGCAAAGCGGTCCTTTCCAGCGGCTTTCCGGCAGCCCCATCATGGCGCCCTGCTGGTAAATCTCGCTGCCACCGCACAGGACGGCCAGCGAGGGACAGCCCATGCTGTCAGTCAACTGGTCCTGCACCTCGGCCCGGACCTCTTCCACGAATGCCTCGTCCTTGACCGGATAATCGTAGTTGGCGAACTGGAAGTCCTGCCAGACGAGAATTCCGAGTTCATCGCAAAGCTCGAAGAAGGCCCGGCTTTCATAAAGCATGGTGCCGCCGATGCGCAGTATGTTCATGCCGGCATCGCGGGCAGCTTCCAGCAAGGGGCGGTAGGTGTCTTCGTCCGAGGGGAGATCGAGAAGATCGGCATTGGTCCACACGGCCCCGCGGCAGAAAACGGAAATGCCGTTCACCTTGAGACCGAAGCCCTTGCCGTCTTCCCCCTCGTCCACCTCCAGTCGGCGAAACCCGGTCTTCCCGAGACTGAACCGTTGCCCGCCTGCCTCGACCTTCACTTGGTAGAGCGCCGGATCGCCATGGGTATGCGGCATCCAGGGACGGATATTTTCAGGCCTCAGTGTTGCGCTGAACGAGCCGTCTTCCTGGCGGGTCATGTCCGCCGTTTCCCCCGCGCAATGAAGAACGGGGGGGCCGTCGATATTTTCCAGCTTCAGCGAGACGGTCAGCGTGCCGCTGCCGTCCGGCGCAAGATCGGCCAGTATGTGACGGGTCACGACACGCGGCTTGTCTGCCCGCTCCAGCCGAACCGGCCGGTAGGGGCCGACGGCATGGATTTCCGGACACCAGCCGGGCATGTGCCCCAGAAGCGTGGTCCGGACCAGCCGCAGCCCTTGTGATGTTGCCAGTTGCGGTTTCCACCGCGCCCGAGCGCCCTTGGCGTTCAGGTGCGGCTCCAACGCCCGAAAGCAGAGTTTCAGCGTGTTGCGTTGTTGAAGATCGACCGGAACTTCGTGCTTCCGGAACATGTTGCGGCTGACGAGTACCTTCTCGTCGTTCAGGTGAACCTCGGCAACAGTAGCAAGCCCATCCAGGCAAAGCCGGTAGCGGCCCGGCTCCGCATCGAACCAGGCTTCGTACCAGACGTCCCTGTTGTGGAGCGGGTCCGGATTGTCCGGGTCGTAGCGACCGGCTGCCGCGAGGGCCCCCGCCACCGTACCCGGCACCCTGGCCGGAACATGGTCCCACTGGTGCCCGGTTGCCTGCGGCGTTTCAAACGCACCTGGCTCCGTCAGCGTCAGGGACCAGTCCACACCCGCAAGATCGATCGTCGATGGCACTTGCATCAGGCTCCGGCAACACTGGCAACCGGTTCAAACCCGCTGTTTCCCTCGCCATAGGCCCTGTCGAGCCTCTGCATCAGGCTGTCCCATGCCTTGACTGCGGGAAGCAGGCCCTCATCGAGGCCCCCGAACTTCTTGCGCATCACGGCCCTCGCCAGCTTGAACTGGACCATCTTGCACGTGGAGGAAATCACTTTCGCCTCTGCAACACCTTCTTCCAGCTCCCCCCTTCCCTGCGTGGAAAGCCAGTCCAGATAGGAGGAGAACAGCTCGAAGTTCGCTCCGAGTTGCCGCAAGGTGTTGAAGGCGTAAAGGTGGAAGAACCCGAATTCGCGCATGCTCACCTGTTCCACCTGTGCCGGGAACTCCCTTGCGAAAGCGGCAACCGGGTTTGCAGCCGGACGGCGCTTCAGATGCCGGCGCAACAGCTCTTCCGAAACTTTCAGGATCTGGTCGGCACTCGGCCGGACGTCCGGAAACTTGACGAATTCGGTGTAGGGCAGGAACGGCAGGGGCTTTTGGTGGTCTTCGCGCTGAAAGACTCCGTCGAAGTCGTCTCCCTCGAGCCGATGCAGGCCGAGCCCGTGGAAATACTCCATGGTGCGGCTTTCAAAGTCCATGCGATTGACCGCAATCGTGGTTTTGCCGTGGGCCTCGTGATAGCCGACGCCATGGGTATCGGGAAGGAAATAGCTGTCCACTTCCACCAGCGACAGGCGGCCACGGCCGATCTGTTGCTGCACATGGTTCTCGACCCGGTCGTAGACCGCCAGCTCCGTGACCTTGAGACCATAGAGCGCTTCCAGGTCCTCCAGAGGCACCTTGAAGAAGGTAAACTGGTCGCCTTCGAAGTCCTGGGTCACCGAATAGGCAAGGCAGGCTTCGGCGGGCAACCCCAGAGACGGCAGTACCTCGATCCAGACGTCGAGATAACAATTGGTCTCCGGCCAGTCCCGCTCCTGCGAATGCAGCGGACTGCGGACATAGGCCGCCGCAGTCAGCTGCTCAAAGACAGCATCTGTCATGGATCGCTCCTCACCCCCAAAGGATCGACCGAACGCCCTCGGGCCATTGCGACGTATCCATCCCGTGATGGCGGAACAGGGCCAGCGTCAGCCGTTCCAGGCCGAAGCCGACACAGGCGGTATGTGCCGGTGCGCCGTCCGCCTGGCGGATGTTCCAGGCCTTGCCGAAATTGTCCATATGGTAGTTGAAGCTCATGCAGGCGGTCGGATTTTCCTCCGAGGTGATCGGCACCAGCATTTCGAACTTCAGCTCCTGCTCCCGCTGGCCTGACGCCATGATCTTGCCCGCGCGTCCGAAGAACGGATCGTTGGCCACATCCACGTGATGGGGCAACTGCAGCCGTTGCATCATCTCGCTGCCGCGCTGCTTCCAGATTTCCCGGAATTCCATGGTTTGCTCCGAGGAACCGACGCGGACATATTCGCGTTGGCGGAACATCTGCATGCGGGCCGGGTCCTTGGAAGGCTCGTGCCGGAAGCAGTAGGACTGCAACGCCACATAGGCGCCCTGGGAGGACAACTGTCCGCGCCGTGCGAGGATCGGATAGAGCGGGTAGCAGGCCGCCGGCGTCAACGCGACCTGGGTCGGCTTCTGGTCCTTCGACCAGTCCTCGCCCGCCGCCATGCATTGCAGCAGCCCCATGTGATCGTGGTCATTGCCGCAAAAGGCATGAACCGTTCCGGCGAGCTGCGGGAAACTCTTCATGTAGCCGCTGGTTTCGAAATCCTGCATGGTCATGCCCGGGGGGAACACCATGGCTTCGGTGATTTCGTCCTCGCCATAGGTCAGTGCGAACTTCTCGAAGCGGGCAACCACGTCTTCGAATTCGCCGCTGCGGGCATAAAGACCGTCGACACCGGAGGGATGCAGCACGCCTTCGGCAAAAAGCTGATCGAGAAAAGAGGCTTGCGCGTCCATGGATTACCCCAGCAGGCTTGTGTCTTGTTTGTTGACCAGAAGCATGGTCGACGTGTTGCCCAAGATCCGGTCGTTGGAAATCATGAGCTGGGCGGAATGCGCATCGCGCAGATGCCGGCCGAGACTGAACGGCGTGCCGTTCTTGTAACCGGCAATCCCGCAGATCAGCATGCAGTGGTTGATGATCGTCAGGATGGTCTGCGAAGTGCCGATCTTCACGTTGTTCATGGCAACGGAGAAGCTCATCGCGTTGAGCGCATCACTGTCGCCCTTGCAGCCCTGGAACTGCTTCAGGCCGGCGACCACATTGGCTTTGACCAGTTGCAGCAGACTGGAGGCTTCGGCAAGGCGAAGGGCGCCCGGAGGCACCTGGCCGGGGGTTCTGCGCGCGGCGTTCTTGACGAAGGCCTGGCCACGGGCGACCGCATCTGCCGCGATGCCGTACCAGAGCGCGCCCCAAAGAAGGTGGGAAACGGCCAGCATGGACTGCGCCGCGATTTCCGCGAAGGGCCGCGGCAGGATCTGCTGCGCCGGCGCCTCGCCCCGGAAGATGTAGCCATCGGAGCAGGTTCCGCGCATGCCGAGCGTGTCCCATTTGCTGGTGTGCTCGAGCGTGTACTGGTCCTTCAGGAAAATCGTCGCCACCTGGTCGGAGTGCGCTGCATCCGGGTGGCGGCGCGAGGTCACCATGATGGCGTCGGCATCGGCACCATAGGAGATGACGGTCGCGTCCTTGGTCAGGCGCGCCGTGTCTCCCTCGACCTCGACGGCACAGATGGAATTGCGCAGGTTTCCGCCGATACCCGCCTCACTCGTCGCGGAGCCGATCAGCAGCTGTTCGTCGCACAGCCTTGTCAGAAAGGCTTCATGCCAGGCACTGCCAACTGCGTAGTCCGACAGGCTGGCGATCTGGATCTGGTGCATGGCGTAGGTCATCGCGGTCGCCGCGCAGGCCTGGCCAAGGATTGCGCAGACATCCGCAACTTCCGTGAGGCTGGCCCCTTCCCCGCCGAGTTCCGGGCGAATCATCACACCCATCATCCGTTCGGCCTTGAGGGCTTCCATGCCTTCGGCCGGAAAACGGGCTTCTATATCCACCTTGTCGGCGAATTCCGCGGCAACCTTGGCGGCACGCTTCGCGCGCTCCGAAAGGCCCAGAGCGGTGATCTTGGCTGCGGCTGTCATGGATCAGGCTGCCTGGTCTTCGAGAATTTCGGTCAGGGCCGCTTCGATCGCCTCGACAGAGGAAAAGGATTTGCGGTTGAGAAGGTGTTCCGGAAACTCGACGTCGAATTCTTCTTCCAGAGCCAGCATGACCTGAACGGACGCAAAGGAAGACAAGCCCGCGTCGTAGAGATCGGCGCCGTCGGCGACGTTCTCGATCGCGACCGGCAGGTTGCCATGTTTCGACAGGAGGGTGCGAATGGTCTGTTTCATTTCAATCCTAGCCACTAAAAAATGCCGGCTCCCCATGAACCGCTGAAGACTTTCAATCGCTTGTTCTACAGACAAAGGAATAAACGGCACTTAAGGGATATGGTAAAAAATTACAAAATGAACCCAGTTTTAACGGACGAATTCAAGTCTTGTTAACCACTCAACCAAAGAAAACCAAGATCAACAAAAATAACCCTAGGGAACCCGGCACTACAACATGCGGCTCAAGACACCGTCCCGGCGGATAGCGCCGTGGTAGATCGCAGCGGCGACATGCAGGAGAACAGCAGCAGTAAAGAGCAGCCCCAAAATCGCATGCACGGAAAATAGCTGGTCCGCCAGCGCGCGATCCTTGGCAACGATGGCCGGCATCGTGAACAGGTTGAAAACGCGGATGGGAGCACCGTAAGCGGAAGTTGCAACCCATCCGATCACCGGATTGACAAGCAGGAAGCCATAAAGAAAGACATGGGTCGCCTTGGCGGCCATCTGCTGCCAAAGGGGAACGCTTGCCGGCAAAGGCGCTGCGGGATGGGTGAGGCGGTAGATCAACCGGACAAGGGTCAGCGCCATCAGAACAACTCCGACGGACCGGTGAAAATCGAACAGCTGGTTCTGCAACGGGCCGCTTCCGATCCGGATCATGGTCAGTCCTGCCGGAACCATGGCAAATACCAGCAGCACCGTCAGCCAGTGGATACCCCGTGCAACCAGACTGTAGCGACCTTCGACCTGAGACATTTCCGCCATCCTCTCCCGATCCGCAATCAGCCTAGGCGGTCGCGAGGAGCAATTCAACCAGACGCTGCGCAGGGCCGGGCGGCGACGCTCAATCGGCAGGCAGAACCGCGAAATCGACATGTCCGATCAGGACGTTGAGCATGCCGTCCGAGATCTTCCGCTTGCGGTCCAGCCACCAGCCCTCCAGAGCCGCTTCATCCTGGCCGGTCTCCCGGCCGACACGGCGCCAGCCGGACAAGAATTCCAGAAGGAAGTCCGCGGAATTCGATGCGATTTCCCAGTCCGAACGTCCGTGGACCACACGGCAGCCCCGTTCTTCAAACAATGCAATCGCCCGTTCGGCAGCCTCGGGCCCAAGCGCCGGTCCGAAGCCCTTGTCGGTTTGCTGATGGGCGTTGAGTGCCTTGCGCAAGACCTCGTCGAACGGATTTAGCGGATCGAACGACGCTCTGCCGTCATAGGTGAGACTGGCCAGAAAAGGTTTTCCGGAGTGGGCAACGAAGTCGGCGAGGCGGACAAGGAACTCCTCCGATGTCAAATCGAGGAAGGCCGAGGTCGTGACCGCGTCCACATCCGCAAGGAGAAGTGTTTCCAGGTTCGCCGCCAGATCGACACGGCGTGTGCTGACTTCCCCCTCTCCCCAATCCCGGAAACGGCCGGCGGCCGCCTCCAGCAGAAGCGGGTCGTGATCTGTCAGCAGCCAGCTTGTCTTTTGCGGCAAGCGCAGGCTGAGCGCCGCAACCGTCGATCCGGCGCCACTGGCCAGGTCCAGAATGCGCAGCGGTCGAGCCGGCAGGCTTTCCAGAAAGGCCGTTTCGACTTCGGCATTCCTGGCCGCAAGATCGAGCGGTTCGCGCAGGGCAAGCCATTGGGCGGCAAAGCTGCTCATGAACAAACCTCCTGTAAGGTTTTCGCAAAACGGCGGGCTGCATCGTTCCAGTCCGGCAGATCCATGGCCGCATTTCTGGCGGCCTCCGCCATGTCGGTCCGTGCAGAAGGATCCCGGATCAGCATCTCAAGGGCGTCGTGCAATGCTTCGGCATCCTCGGTTCCGCAATAGATTGCCGCGTCCTTCGGCAAAGTTTCGCGAACCGCGCCGCCACCGCTGCCGATGACCGGAAGCCCGTGGGCAAGGGCTTCCGTGTAGGCCATGCCATAGCCTTCGTAACGGCTGGCCAGCACAAAAATATCCGCATTCGAATAAAAGCCGCCAAGGTCCACGGACGGAACCGCTCCGTGGAAGGTGACCCGTTCCGAGAGATCGTACCTGTCCACCTGCCTGAGTAGGGCGTGATAACACAGCGGATCGGCATCGAGACCGCCAACGACATCCAACATCCATTCCAAGCCCTTCAAGCCGGAAAGAGCCTGTAACAGGAGATCGTACCCCTTGCGTTGAACCACCGTACCGACGGACAGCAGCCGCACCGGGTTTGACGGCGCGCGCGTAACAAGGCCGGGCTTGTCCGTTCCCGGTACGACGACCGTGATCTTTTCGGGAGAAACCCCGAAAAGTTCGCTCACCTGACCGGCTGTCGCCGGACTGGTGACAATGATATGGCGGACCGGTGCCAGTGCCTTGTGCTCGCTGTCGCGCAGTTTCGCCGCCTCATCGGCGCTCAGGCCGTTTTCGCGGCACAGCGGGTGATGGACAAGCGCGATCAACGAGAGGCGGCCTGCCAAAGCAGCCGCGGCATGCGCGAAGACGCCGTAGGCCAGTCCGTCGACAACCGTCAGCGCCCCCTCCGGCAAGCCGGCAAGCCTTTCCCGTGCGTCTTTCAGAGTGACTGCCGACGGGAACGGAAACCCATCGCCGAGTGGCACAAGTTCCACTTGCCAGCCAAGATCCCGCAGACCGGAGATGATCCGCCGGTCGTATCCATAGCCGCCGGTCGGCGTGTCGATGTCTCCAGGATAGGCAAAATAAAGGGTTGGCATCCCGGTCTCAGATCGCGGCTTCATACCAGGCGCGGGCAACATGGCTCTCGGAAATCGTCACGCGGATGGCACTGAGTTCGCCCCCCGGGCGGCCAAGCCGGTCCTCCCGTGCGGCCCGGGCAAGGTGATCGTGAACATGCTTCGTCAGGAATTCGGTGGTCGTGTTGACGCCAGCAAATTCGGGAACCTCGTCGAGGTTCTTGTAGTTGAGCGGTTCGAGAACTTCCTTCAGGGCTTCATGCGCCCGGCCGATATCGATTACCACACCGTTTTTATCGAGCGTTTCCGCCAGAAAGGCAGCGTCGATCACGAAAGTCGCTCCATGCAAAGCCTGGGCGGGACCGAAGAGTTCCCCCTTGAAGGAATGGGCAATCATCACATGGTCGCGGACTTCAACTGCAAACATTCTGGTTTCCTGAATTTCTGTTCAAAAGACAACGGGTTACCCGGGATCAATCGGGGTTCCCGTCATATACGACAAGCGCGGCAAGGACATCTGACGACTTGTTCAACAAATCGGGAAGGCGTTCGGGCAAATCGTGAAACGCAACACGATGGCTGATCAGGCAATCCAGAACCGGATCGGCAAGCAGCGAGAGGGCCACTTCCAGCCGACGCCGGAAAGTCCATCTGGCCTGCCGTTCCAGCGGAATCGTGCCGACCTGACTGGAAATCAGTTTCAGACGCCGGCAATGAAAGTCGGCGCCAAGCGGCGCCTCCACGCCGTTCGCGCCGTACCAGCTCATTTCAATGACGGGTGTTCCGTCGCCGGCGCACGCCAGAGCGGTCGCAAGCCCGGCCGACGTCGCGCTGGTATGAAACACAAGATCCTGATCAGCAGGTGCCTCTTGCGGTGCGGCGAAGCGAAGCCCAAGAGCTCCGGCGATGTCCGTGCGGCCGGCATTCGTATCGACGACCGTGACCACCGTTCCGGGCAGCCGGCCGGCAAGGTAGCCGGTCAAAAGTCCGAGAACACCCCCGCCAACCACGCAGATGTGATCCCCAGGTGATGGTTTTCCGTCCCATAAAGCATTGAGCGCCGTTTCCATATTGGCGGCCAGAACCGCTCTTTGAGACGGCACGCCATCGGGAAGCGGCATACAGGCATCCTTGGGGAGAACATACGCGCTTTGATGCGGATAAAGAGAAAAGACCGTGCGCCCGGCAAGGCTGGAATCGCCTTCCAGCACCCGGCCGACATTGGCGTAACCGTATTTCACCGGGAACGGAAAATTGCCTGCCTGGAACGGCGCGCGCATGCGCTGCCACTCGCTGGCCGGCACTTCGCCCCGGAAAACCAGGCCTTCCGTCCCACGGCTGATGCCACTGAAAAGGGTCTGCACCAGAACCTCGCCGGCCTCGGGCACAGCGACTGGAACGGCCTCGATTGCACATCGCGCCGCGCCGGTATACCAGAGCGCCTCCGCCTGAACCGTGCCGCTTGTCACCGGCACACCTCCGTTCGCCCGTTCCTGTTCATACTGCCGCCTCTGTCAATTTTAGAACATTTTGACATGCGCACTATTGCGATGATTACCGCCAATGGAAGTCAAAAAAATGTTTTGGGTCTTTGACATGCCATTTTTCAAGTCGCCCGCCAAACGCATGACGTTGAGGCGGATTACCTTCGCCGTCCTCCTCCTGACCGGATTTGGCGCCCTCACGGCGCTGATGGCCGCAACCCTTTCCCCCGGTGGCTATACGGCACTCGACATTGTTATCCTGGTCTGTTTCACCATGACCTTGCCCTGGACGCTCATAGGCTTCTGGAATGCGGTCATCGGTCTCCTGATCATGCGGTTTGCCAGGGATCCGGTTGCTGCCGTCTGTCCGGTTGAAGCGGGCGACCCGCAGGCCGCGCTGAAAGGAAACACCGCACTGCTCTCCTGCATTCGCGACGAGGATCCGCAGTGCGTGGAGATCAACCTGAGCGCCATGTTGTCGAGCCTGATCAGGAAGGGACAGGCGGACCGCTTTACGCTGTTCATTCTCAGTGACACCTCGATGGAAGACATCGCGCTTGGCGAACAGAAGATGGCCGCCCGCCTGGCCGACCGGTTTGCGGGCAAAATGGACGTCCGCTACCGCCGGCGCCCCGTCAACACGGGGTTCAAGGCCGGGAACATAGAGGACTTCTGCAATCGCTGGGGCCAGGATTACGACTACGCCCTTGTGCTGGATGCGGACAGCTACATGTCCGCCGAGGCGATCACGGATCTGGTCAGGCGCATGGAAGCCAACCCGAAGGTCGGCATTCTGCAGAGCCTTGTCGTCGGACAGCCCACGGAGAGCGCCTTCGCGCGCATCTTCCAGTTCGGCATGCGCCTCGGCATGCGGTCCTACACGATCGGTAGCGCCTGGTGGCAGGGCGACTGCGGCCCTTATTGGGGACACAACGCCATTCTGCGGCTGAAACCCTTCATGGAACATTGCCGCCTTCCCGTTCTGCCCGGCAAAGGCCCCTTGGCGGGCCCGGTCCTGTCGCACGATCAGGTGGAGGCCGTACTGATGCGCCGTGCAGGCTACGAAGTTCGCGTTCTGCCGTTGGAGACGGGCAGCTACGAGGTCAATCCCCCCCACCTTCTGGAATTCATCCGCCGCGACCTGCGCTGGTGCCAGGGCAATCTTCAGTACCGACGCCTGCTCGGATTGCCGGGTCTTAAACCGGTCAGCCGCGCTCAGCTTGTTCTGGCTATTTTGATGTTCCTGGGGTCCCCGGCCTGGATCGGTTTCATGATCGCGGCCGCAACTCTCGGCATCGTGAGCGACACCTCCCCGTTCCGGCCGGACACGGGCGCCGTCCTGTTCATCACGATCCTGACCATGGTGTTCGCCCCGAAATTCGCGACCGTTGCCGATATCCTCGCCCGGCCCGGCTTGCGCAAGGCCTTCGGCGGTCCTGTCCGCATTCTGGTGAGCGTTGTTGCCGAGATCGTCTATTCGGCCATGCTGGCGCCAATCATGGCGGTGGCCCATACGCTGTTCATGGGAGGACTTTTGCTGGGCAAGACCATCGGCTGGGGGGCTCAGGCAAGAGGAGTCGAAAGGCTGCCTGTCCTTCTGGCGATCGGCAAACTCTGGCCGCAGACACTTTTCGGCCTGGCGGGTCTTTTCTGGTTGCTCAGCCAGCCCATCGCTCTGGTCTGGCCGGTCATCCCCGTTGCCACCGGTCCGCTTCTGGCCATCGTGATCGCCGTTGCCACGTCCACCAGAACTCTTGGACATCTGGCGATCCGTTCGACACTCTGGCGCATTCCGGAAGAGACCGCTCCGCCGGCGGAGCTTGCCGACCTGCATCTGGCCGCACTTGCCACGGAACAGATGGCCACCGGTGCGCAGGAAAGACTTGTCCAGGGCGATGCCGAACCCGCGGAGGCCTGATACCAACCGCGGCTGGCATCACTTCCCAACTCCGGGGTTCCGTTCCGGCAGAGATTTGAGCACCGGGGGAGCCGTCGCGTGACCGGCAACACAAACTAGGCCATGGGCGTCTCCCGCCTTGCAGCCTGAGACGCGCGAGATCGCCTGGGTTTGCCGTTTTTCGGGAGACTGAACGATTAGGCGGCGTTGGAAGACGTCAGCGGCTGGGTCAGAAAGCCGTAGATCTCGCCGGGATCGGTGGACCCGCGGATACCTTGGGTCACAGCACCGTCCCGAAGCTGCCGGGCGATCCGCGCAAGGGCTTTCAGATGATCCGCACCGGCACCTTCCGGTGCGAGCAGCAGAAACACGATATCGACGGGTTCGTCGTCAAGGGCATCGAATTCGACCGGCTTGTCCAGCCTGGCGAACAGGCCGACCAGCTTGTCAAGGCGTGTCAGTTTGCCGTGGGGGATTGCGATGCCGTGGCCGACACCGGTTGATCCCAGACGTTCACGCTGAAGCAGCGTGTCAAAAATTTCACGTTCAGAAAGACCGGTCAGTTCCGCCGCCCGGGCGGAAAGATCCTGGATTACCTGTTTCTTGCTTTTGGCCTTCAGGCCGGCAATCACCGCGTCTTTATCCAGAAGATCACTAAGATCCATTCGTTTGCCTACAAGTTTCAGAGTCCGGCTTCCTTTCGGAAGCCGGCTCTGTCCGCATCACTATACCGCAGCCTGTTCGACTGCCAGTGCCGGGTCTATCCACCCAATATTGCCATCCGACCGGCGATAAACAACATTGACACCGCCGTTTGCCGCGTTTTTGAACAAGACAACCGGGGCTTCGGTCAAATCCAGCTCCATGACCGCCATACCGACAGTCATCGTTTTCACTTTCGCCGACGTTTCGGCAATGACGAGCGGATTGAAATCCACCGGCACTTCCTCATCGTCCTCCGGAGAGGCCAGCACATAAGAAGCAGCTTCATAGGACTCGCGGCCATTGCCCTTCGGGCCATGGTCTTTCAGCTTGCGCTTGTAGCGCCGCAACCGTTTTTCAATCTTTTCGGCTGCCGCATCGAAACTGTTGCGCGGGTCCTGATCCTGCGCGGATACCTGCAGTACAATGCCGGTATCCAGGTGCAGGCTGCACTCCGACTTAAAGCCTGTGCCCTCCCTGCTGAGCGTAACGTGGCCTGTGAAGCCGCCTGTAAAATATTTTGACAGGGCATCTTCGATTCGGTCTGTGATGTGTTCGCGCATTGCGTCGCCTACATCGACATTCTTACCCGAAATCCGCAAAGCCATGGGGACCTCTTCTTTTTCTATTGACCGATAGCTCACCGGTAGAACCGGCGTTGAAACTCGGAACGTTTCAAGTCTGTAGAATGGACCAGTCGGCGCCGAAGCGCCATCCCCTCTTTACGCCACGAGGGCGGTGCTATAATTGCGCTATCGCAAAGAGTCAATTGAATATAAAAAAACCGGCACCTGATTTGAAATCAGGCCGCAAATTCAAGGTATTGTTTCAGTGGAAATCTCCGAATTATTGCGGATATTGCACCACTCACGTGAAGTTATGCGCGCAACGCACAGCTAGATCCGGCTGTTTTTCTCGCGTCTGCGCTGAACCGAAGAACCAATTTTCATGGCTTCACGGTATTTTGCGACGGTTCTCCGGGCGATATCGATCCCCTCGCCCTTCAGAATTTTCACAATCGTGTCGTCGGACAGTATGGCCTTGGGATCTTCCGCATCGATCATCTGCCTGATCTTGTGACGGACTGCTTCGGCAGAGTGTGCATCACCGCCGACCGTTGCCGAGATGGCGGAGGAGAAGAAGTATTTCAACTCGAAAATACCGCGCGGCGTCGCCATGAACTTGTTGGACGTCACACGGCTGACCGTCGATTCATGCATGCTGATGGCGTCGGCGACAGTCTTCAGGTTGAGGGGCCTGAGGTGCTCGATGCCGTAGGTCAGGAAACCATCCTGCTGGCGCACGATTTCCGTGGACACCTTCAGGATCGTCTTGGCCCGCTGATCCAGGCTCTTGGCCAGCCAATTGGCCGTCTGCAGAGAATCCGTCAGGTATTCCTTTTCGGTCTCGTTGCGGGCGGTCTTGATCACCCTGGCGAAATAGGTCTGGTTGACGAGCACTTTCGGCAGCGTGTCCGAATTCAGCTCGACCGCCCAGGTACCGTCATTGGCAGGCCGGACGAAGACATCGGGCACCACCGGCTGAACGAGCGACGTGCCGAACACGCTTCCCGGCTTCGGATCGAGGGCCCGGATCTCGGCAATCATTTCCATCAGGTCCTCGTCGTCGACGCCGCAGACCTTTCTGAGCGCCGCAAGGTCCCGTTTGGCCAGAAGCTCGATATTCTCGACAAGGGCCTCCATGGCCGGATCGAAGCGGTTCCTGTCGATGAGCTGGAGCTTGAGACATTCGGCAAGATTGCGGGCAAAGACCCCTGGCGGATCAAATGTCTGCAGCACCGCCAGAACGCCCTCGACCCGCTCGGGCTCGACGCCGAACTGGCCCGCGAGCTCGCCGAGATCGGCAAAGAGATAACCGTTCTCATCGAGGGAGTTGATCAGATGACCGGCAATGAGCTTGTCCGCCTCGTCGCTCAGTGCCAGGTGCATCTGCTCTTCCAGAGAAGTCCCGAGCGAAGCTTCTTCCGCGACGAAGGCCTCCAGATTGTAGTCGTCGGACGCACCGCTGCTTGAGGCGTTCTTGTAACTGTCACCGGCCTTCAACAAGGCCGGATCGGGTGAAGCCGGCACGCCCGGTTCGTCAGGAAAAACATTACCGAGATCGGTGTCCATGCGCGCGGCGATGGCCTCCGAACCCGTTTCCAGGTCGCTCTGCATCCAGTCGGAAGCACCGGGCTCTTCGCCGGAACTGTCACTTTCTTCTGCACGGGAAGACCGCGGGTCGCGCTCCGCGCCGTCACCGGAATCCGCGGCGGATCCGCTATCGCCCTCTTCCCCGTCGCCCTTTTCCAGAAGGGGATTGCGCTCCAGCTCGGCTTCCACATAGGCAACGAGATCGAGATTGGACATTTGCAGCAGCTTGATCGCCTGCATGAGCTGCGGCGTCATGATCAGCGACTGGCTCTGTCGCATCTCCAGCTTTGTTGAAATGGCCATTTATGTCCCGGCTAGGTCTTTTTGGTCTGCTTTTTGCTTATTCGTTGCAAACCGAGTTTATATCCTAGCTGAGCAGCTGTCATCAAAGCGTAAATTGCTCACCCAGATATAGCCGTCGGACATCCGGATTGGTGACGATTTCCTGGGGCAGGCCTTCGGTCAGAACCTCACCCGCCGCAATGATATAGGCCCGGTCGATGAGACCCAGGGTTTCGCGCACGTTGTGATCCGTGATCAGAACGCCGATGCCACGCTGTGTCAGGTGGCGAACGAGCTGCTGAATGTCACCGACCGCGATCGGGTCGATGCCTGCAAACGGCTCGTCGAGCAGCATGAAAGACGGCCGGCTGGCAAGCGCCCGGGCGATTTCCACGCGCCGGCGCTCCCCGCCGGACAAGGCAATGCTTGGCGACTTGCGCAAATGGGTCAGGCCGAATTCCGCCAACAGCGAATCCAGCTCTTCCCGACGCTTCTGGCGGCTGGGTTCGATCACCTCAAGGACGGCACGGATATTTTCCTCAACTGTCAGCCCGCGAAAGATGGATGCTTCCTGCGGCAGATATCCGATACCGAGCCGGGCACGCCGGTACATGGGCATGCGGGTAATGTCGAAACCTTCGAGCGAAATCTGCCCCTGATCCGGGCGAATCAGGCCGGTGATCATGTAGAAGGTGGTCGTCTTGCCGGCTCCGTTCGGTCCCAGCAGCCCCACGGCCTCGCCGGGTCTGACGGACAGGCTGACATATTTCACCACCTGGCGGCGGCCATAGGTCTTGCCGATCCCCTCGACGACAAGCGCCTGGGACAGATCTTCCACACGCTGATCCATGCGCTGGTCCATAGGGTGGATGCTTCCCTGTAAGCCGTTAAAATCTGTAGCGGTTCTCTTCACCGGTGCGCCGTCCATCCTTTGCCGCCGCAGGTTCAAATAAGCGCTGCGGCGAAGCCTGTCGAGTCAGATGTGCGATTGGACTGCCCAGACAGTCACTGTCCTTCGCCATTCTGGACACTGTTGGGGAGGATCCGGACCTTTACCCTGCCGCTGTCGCCGCCACCCTCGAGATTCGCCTTACCGGTTTTCAGGTTGACGGTGAGCCTGTTGCCGACGACCACATTGGGGCCCTGGCTCAGCACGACTTCCTTGCCGGTCATGACCATGACCTCACGGTTCATGTCGAAACTGGCCTGATCGCCCTTGGCCGTCTGGTCCTTGGAGGAAATGAAGACCCCGCCCTGGGCCTCCAGCTTGGAAATACGCTGCTGAACTGCCGCGTCCGTCTTCTGCGCGCCCGAGCCCGCATAATAGACCTTCAGGCGCTGGGTCTTCAGGCTGGTCTCGCCCTGAACCACAACGACGTCGCCGACGAAGGTTGCCGTGCTCTTGTTGTCTTCCACGCGCAGCTCGCTGGCTTCGATTTCGATCGGCTCGCCGTCGTTGGAGCCGAAACCGGCAAAAGCGTCCGAAAATGTCTGCGCCTGCGCAACACCGGCAAAGAGGAACGCGGCCACCGCAAAAAATGCATGTTTGAAAAGTGTCATTGCCTATTGTCCTTCAGGGACGCGATTGATGGTCATCTTGATGCCGCCCGAGAAGCGGACGAGGCTCTTGTTCTGATCATAACTGAGTTTCCCGGCCAGAATACGCCCTTGATCCGAGCGGATCGAGACGGGTTCGGAGGTTCTGAGCGCGCCGTTGTTCAGATCGATCTGCACTTCGCTCAGGTCAACCGTGTAGCCTTCGCTCCATTCCAGCTGAATGCCCTCGTAAAGGCGCAGCGTTTCGGCGGCGTTGTTGTATGTGCCCTTCAGGGCGACGATCTCGGCATGGTCGTCCTTGCCCAGAACGATGTCGGCACGGATGGTTTCCAGGTCGATGATCCGCGGATCGCTCAAGCGCTGGATGGCACGGCGGGCGGTGACCTTGTAGGAGCGCTCCCCGTCATGACCGGAAAGTTCCGGCTGGTCCATGATCAGACCTTCGCTTGTCAACATCACGTTGGAAGCGCCGAATCCGCTCAGGAAGTTGAACAAAACCACCAGTCCGATCATGCCGGCCAGGATCAGCAGGCTGATCGCCGGGAAGAGCCAGCGCAGAATCCGCACCAGCAGGCTGTGCCGGCGCGCAGCCCGTTGCGCCCGGCTCGGCATCCGCCTGGGAGCCATACCTCCCGGATATCCGCTGACTGCGTTCAACAAAGTCTCCGAATTATAGCGGGCCCGGGGCCCTCTCCGGCCATCCCCGCCTGGAATCACATGACGAAACCACGTCTAAAAAATCACGAATGTGCAAAGATATCGTTTTCGGCCCAACCTTTCAGGTCCAGTTCGGCACGCACCGGCAAAAAGTCGAAACATGCTTTTGCAATTTCGGTCCGTTCCTCGCGGGCGAGCATGAATTCCAGTTTCTCTTTCAGGGCGTGCAGATGCAGAACATCCGAAGCGGCATAAGTCAGTTGCGCATCCGACAGCTTTTCCGCCGCCCAGTCCGAACTCTGCTGCTGCTTGGACAGTTCCACGCCCAGAAGTTCCCGCGTGATATCCTTCAAACCGTGCCGGTCGGTATAGGTCCGCACCAGTTTCGACGCGATCTTGGTGCACCACACGGGCTGAACTTCTATACCCAGATAGTGACGCAGCACGGCAACATCAAACCGGGCGAAATGAAAAATCTTCGGCTTGCCGAGATCTGTGAAGAGCGCCGAAAGGTTGGGAGCCTCCGTCTGCCCCTTCGCGATCTGGACCACATCCGCTGTGCCATCCCCTGGGGAAAGCTGCACGACGCAAAGCCGGTCCCGGTGCGGATTGAGGCCGAGGGTTTCCGAATCGACCGCCACCGCGTCCGCCGTCTCATACGCTCTCAGATCCGGAAGATCGCCCTTGTGGTAGCGGATTGTCATATTACGTCGTCTCCCTTGGCCGGTCCGGCACCTTGCAATTTACTGC
Organism: Roseibium sp.; assembly: GCF_050301095.1. Lineage (GTDB taxonomy): Bacteria > Pseudomonadota > Alphaproteobacteria > Rhizobiales > Stappiaceae > Roseibium. Next base: position 5,505 of record NZ_JBNKYW010000202.1, on the reverse strand, counting down.
AGAATGTGACCGTCAGGTAGAACAAGACGCGGGATGAGGCAAGAAGATTGCCGCATTTCCTGCCGTCTTGTGCCCTCGAAAGTCAATTTCCGGGCACGGGGTCACTCAAACCGGACCAGACCGGTCTGCAGTCACGAAGAGCACCTTCAGTTGATGCCGTTCGCCCGCTGCAAGGTCCGCACATAGGCAACGATCTTTTCGACGTCCTGTTCGCTCACCCCTTCGACGGGAGGCATGTCGCCGAACGGCCAGTGATGCGCCCGCACGCCGCGCATGGCGGCCAGAAGGAATGCCGGATCGGCATGATGTCCCGGTTCATAGATCTTGTGCACGAGCGGTGGCCCGAACTCATTGCGTCCGGCGGCATTCTCTCCATGGCAGGCCGCGCAGTTCGTCTTGAAAAGGACCGCGCCTTCCAGGGCGGCACCGGTCATCTCCGGTACGCTCACTGCAACAAGAGCCGCACCGGGTTCCGGCCCGCTCTCTTCAGGCGAAAACCGCGCCCAGGCCAACACGCCCAGAACGACGACGGACAGCACAGCGGAAATTACAAGAAATTTTCTAGCCATCTTATTTGCCGTTCCCGCTGGTTTCCATATCCTGATGTCCCGCCAGATCGTCGATGATCGGACAGTCCGGACGGTCGTCGCCCTGGCAGGCGCCTACAAGTTCCGTCAGAACGCGTCTCAGGGACTTGAGTTCCGCGATCTTCCGGTCGACTTCGCCGATCTTTGATTTCGTGAGCCTCTTGACGTCCGCGCTGGCACGGTTCCGGTCTTCATAAAGCGACAGCAGCTCGCGGCACTCGTCGATTGAGAACCCCAGGCTGCGCGCCCGCTGCAGGAATTTCAGCCGCTGCAGATCGGAGATGGAAAAATCCCGATAGCCGTTGCCACCCCGGTCCGGACGCACCAGGCCGATGTCTTCGTAGTAGCGGATCGTCTTGACCGGCAACCCGCTCTTTTCCGAAGCCGTACCGATGTTCATCATCTCTCCCTCAAAGGTTCTACCGGCACAGTCGCCGTACCTTGTTCGCCGCGCTGGCAGATCCCTGCACTTAGAGCTTCCAGCTACTGGAAGGTCAAGAAGAGAAAGAGCCGGAGGTAGATTGGTGCTGTTTCCGAATTCGGGTCGGCACACCGTCAGACGCGCGCCTGCGAAACGCCGTCCATTGCCTTGTGCAACAGTGCGGAAACGTCGCGGCAATAGCCGGAATAGGCAAGTGACGTGCGAAATTCCTCGTCCCGGGGATAGGGCACGTCGATCGTGGTGTCGCTCACGACCCGGCCCGGCCGGGCGGCCATCACGACGATACGGTTGGACAGGAAGACCGACTCGAAAACCGAGTGGGTCACGAACACCACAGTCCAGCCGAAGGTCTCCCAGAGGTGCAACAGGTCGTTGTTCAGCTTGAACCGGGTGATTTCATCAAGCGCCGCGAAAGGCTCGTCCATCAACAGCACCTTCGGACGCGTGACAAGCGCCCGGGCAATGGAGACCCGCATTTTCATGCCACCCGAGAGTTCCCGTGGATAGCTTTCGGCAAATTGCGCCAGCCCGACCATTTCCAGCGCCTCCATGACGCGCTCGCGGGCGGCGTTTTTGGATAGGCCCTTGAGCCGCAGCGGCAGCCAGACATTGGCAAAGACCGAGGCCCAGGGCATCAGGGTCGGTTCCTGGAACACGAAGCCGAGCGCATGATCCTCCTGCCCTGCTGTTTCCCCGGGCCAATCGACCCTGCCCGACGTCGGTCCGGTCAGACCGGTGATGATCCTGAGCGCCGTGGACTTGCCGCACCCGGACGGCCCGAGCAGCGACACGAATTCCCCCTGCCGGATATCGAGCGACAGGCCATCCAGCGCCACCGTCCCGTTTGCGAAGGTCTTGGAGATGCCCTGCAAGGACACGATCGCAGGGCCGTGCGCCGAACCGCTTTGCATTTTCGTCCGTTCCATGCCCGTCATCAATTTGTCCCCGCTCATGCATACATGATTTCAGGCGGCCGGGAAGCCCTGCGAAAGACACTTCAGAACGTAGACAAAATGCGGCAGGACGCCATGAAACCGTGAGTTCGAGTTGAGGCGACAGGTGAACCAAACAACCCGGCTTTTGACGAGTAGGCCACTTTTTGTGATGTCGCCGCAGCAGTTCGAACAGTCATGGCCACCATATTTGGCAGCCATTGTTGTTGGAAGGCCGCCAAAAGTCGGCCATCAGACGGGTGTCGCAGGAATACGAAAGAATCCCGCTCACAACGTCAGCTTCACAACAGCTCGACGGATCACACCAGAATTCCGCCGCAAAGAGTTGCGCGGTCAATCAAACGGCCCGTCGATGACATGCTGCATCGAATAGTTCGCGAGAAGCTTTTCCCGGTGCCACTCTGCCGCCATCGGAGTGTTTGCATATTCATGGAAACATGGCGTGCCAAGGGTAAAGTGCAGAAGCTTGGCGTCCGGATTTGGGCCGAATTCATCAGGCAGCCAATTCCATTCTATCGGAAGCTCTCCGATAAGGTCGTCGGTGAGCCAGGTGAAGCGGTGCAACTGCGCACCGGTGGATTCCATTACAAAATCTGGTGTGACTACGCGGTTCGCGGGATGGGCGCAGTTCCAAAGAACGACACTCGACCAGTTTTTACGCGGATAATTCTCGTTTCGAGAACCGAGATATTTCGTCTCTTGTTTGGTTTTGTAGTCGTGATGCACGCACATGACCGCCTTGCTCTCATCGCGCATTGCGAACAGCTTCGCGATATCGTCACGAACAATCATGTCCCCATCGAGAAACAAGGCCCATCCGTTGTAATTCATGAGATGCGGGATCAGAAAACGTGTGTAGATGAAATTATTGGACCCGTCGGTATGGGTTTCCTGGTACGTCTTCAGATTGTTAAGTGAGATCGGGGTAATCGCCAGAATATCGCTGGACAATCGCGTCAGGCTGTTCGCACAGACATGATAGGCAACTGCTTCCTTGGGGTCGAAACCGATAAAAACATTGAGCATCTTCACAAACTCCGCAGGTCAGAATTTTGCGGAAATTATTGACAAAGTCATGAAAAATCAACGCCATTTTGTTGAAAGAAATTGACGCTTCTATTTCAATCTCAAAAAAAGAAATAGAAATAGAAAAAATAATACTACTCACTCACCTGACGATGATGTGTGACAACACGAAAGACAAGATCTGCATTAACAATGGCTACAAAAATCCGCCAATCCGGACCAGGTTAGATCGATTTTCCTGATGGGTCTTTTTGACTGTGCGGCTGGGGCCTCCAAAATTTCAGCGATCGCAGCCAGCCTTTTACCGATGGCCGCAACTCGGCCTCGATCAGCTCCATCGTTCTCCGAGCGCCTCTCGCATAGCTGTCGGCAACAAATTGAGGATCGATCTCCGCACCTACCCTGAAGAGATATGCATCATTGTTGTTGTGCTTGAGCAGAGTACATCCTAGGCCCGCCATCAAACCTATCAGCGCGTCGTGCGTGAAATAGTACTTATGGGCAATATGGAAATGCTGCAGCCATTGTCTGGCACGCTGCCGGTCAATTATGGGCGTCGCGACCATCAGCAACCCGCCATCTGCGCAACAGTCCCGTATGACGTCTGCCATTTGAGAGACCGGGTCGATCATGTGTTCTATGACATGAGAAACCACAACGAGATCATACTTCTTGGCGGCGTCATACGGCAGAATGCCTTGCGAATAGGCGTATTGACTGTATTCGCTTTCCACTTCATGGAGCGAAACACTGCGTTCTGGCGAAATCATCTCCGCCGTTCGACCGCCGGCGCCTCCGCCAAAATCGAGAACGCTCGAACAAGCCTCGCTGAAGTCGGCAAGGAATGGCGCCAAAGATCTTTCTTTCTGCTCATTGAAAAGCTGTTCCGGAGACCGCCCGGAACGCTTCACCTTTCCATAAATATTTCCGTAGTAGTAAGCTGCAGTTTCTTGTGTGAAATAAGGATTTGCACGCAAAGTACCGCAATTGGCGCAAGCTACTATTGGCAGAAAGTTCCTGTGCCGAGAGACTGTTGAAACAACATAGGAATTCGTCTCACCACAAGTGCACGTCGTAAACCGGAAATCATGATTTTCGATTTGCGGAAACTCATCAAACTGCTCTCGATATTTGTATTCATTGCAATTGAAATCAAAAAGCACTGTATATATTCCCGCTGGGATATCGATCTTAGGGTACGGTCTCATAAAATTGCGCATTCAGGCGCCAAACGGGCGCAGAAAAGCAAGGAATAGCCTGCACAACCATGCTGGCGCATGGTGCAAAGGCTTTCACGTAGCTGTTCAAAGCCCGATTGGCGTCTTTCGGATCGATCTGGGAAGAACCGTCTCCTTCGATGCGAAAGCTTGGAAACCAGCCATGTTTCCTTCTCCTCCACTCCTCGGACACTATCCTTTCCAGATCGACCTGAACGGACAATTTTATGGGTCTGTACCCCAAAACTGACTAATGACGGGAAGTGCTTCTGTCAACTGAAACGTGAAACTGGCTAAAAACTCCAGAACTATTTAATCGAATACTTTACCAATCAAAGCTCATCCGTCTTTGCCGAAAATTCTCTTCTTGGTTTCCGTTTCCGAATGGAGCAACTTATTGTAAAGGTAGTGTTTGAAACGCTTCTCCAAAAACCGAATGCAATATTCGCCACTCCCGGCCAAGCTTCGCCGCGCCGGATCGCTCGCTGACGCATACTTAACAATCCGGCCTTCAGCGACGAGATCACTCACCCATTGCCTTTCAGCATTCCAATCATGGGTGCTCTGTTTGCCCTGATGAGAAAACCCGAAGAGGTGCATCTTTGCCTGCGGCTGAGTGTCCAGAAACTCGGCAATGATCGAAGCTCCCGACGTAGGGTTGCTCGTTTGGAACGGATCATATTTCTCCAGGTGCTTTCGCGCTTTCATAATGGGGCCAAACCCGAGATAGCGCGGTTTACATTCCTTTTCGAATAACCAGTCCACACGTCCGTTTTCTTCTATATCATTTACCCAGACCTCTGCTGCGCGATTGAGGGCAATCGGATTGATCCGCTTGCTCATGTAGACCCTTGCCCTGTTAAGCATCAGGACGTCCACCCTCTGTCCGGCAGCCCCACAAGCGGGCGCGCTGTTGAAACGCAGAACGAGATCAGACCTGTCTATTTGAGGGGCATCAACTTCCGAAATGGGTCCATTGCCGACCACGGAAATTGTTTTAATGTTCGTCCACTCCAACTTGTTGCTCTTCTATCGTTGTCTAACACTTCTTCACGAAACAGTTGCAGCACTGCAATTCAGCTACCGTTTTCTCACTGCTGCATGCAAAGAGGGTCTAAAGTCAAGCTTCACGGGAACAATGAACAGCCTTCTGCAAAATAAGCAACGCCCGCTCAGCGTCATTGGGATCTGGCTTCAAAAAGCAAGTCCAGATCGCCTGGAACAGGACCGGACCGAAGGCGCGAAGGATAAGGACACCAGAAACGAAAAAAGGCCCGGTA
>NZ_JBNKYW010000201.1:0-4850 GCF_050301095.1 Roseibium sp. | reverse complement strand
ATCGGCGTACAGTGCCGGGCTGAAATTCGGTTTGCCCGGGGCAGCCAAACCGGCGGTGGCTGCCAAAAAAACAAAGGCCCGGAAAATCCGGGCCTTTGCATCGTGATTGTCGGCAGGCAGATCAGAGAATGCTCTGGCCGGTCCGGGCCCAATCGTTGAGAAAGGCATCGAGGCCCTTGTCGGTCAGCGGATGCTTGACGAGGCTCTTCAGGGTTGCCGGCGGAACGGTTGCGACGTCCGCACCGATGATCGCGCATTCCTTGACGTGGTTCGGCGTGCGGATGGAGGCCGCCAGGATTTCCGTGTCGAAGCCGTAGTTGTCGTAGATCACGCGGATTTCGCGGATCAGCTCCAGACCGTCGGCATGAATGTCGTCGAGGCGGCCGATGAAGGGCGAGATGTAGGTGGCGCCGGCCTTGGCTGCGAGCAGGGCCTGGTTGGCGGAGAAGCACAGGGTGACGTTGGTCTTGGTGCCTTCGTCCGTCAGCTGCTTGCAGGCCTTCAGGCCGTTGAAGGTCAGCGGCAGCTTGATGACCACGTTGTCCGCGATCTCGCGCAGCACATGGGCTTCCTTGATCATGGTGTCGAAATCGGTCGCAGCAACTTCTGCGGAAACGTCACCCTCGGTGATGGCGCAGATTTCAGCAATGACTTCCTTGAAGTCGCGGCCGGACTTGGCGATCAGGGACGGGTTGGTGGTCACGCCGTCCAGAAGACCGGTGGCTTCCAGTTCCTTGATTTCAGCCGTGTCGGCGGTGTCGACGAAGAACTTCATGAATGTCTACTCCCTGTGGGGCGCCCTTGAGGCTGCCGGAGGTCTTGTCCCGCGACGGGAGACAAAACGATTGAATGGTCAGCTGGGCTCTCTTTACCCTAGGATGATGACAAGAAGAACCCCTGATTCTCCGGTGGACGAATTTTCTGTGGTACGTACCTCAAGGGCAAAGACCCTTGAACCCCTGCCCGGTGCAGGCGATGTCACAAGGGGTTCAAATGGACCAGAGGCTTGATGACGGGCGCCGCCTGACGGCGGGGTGAGGACCTTGAATTCCGTGCTGTTCGACGATCCAGATTTTCAGGAAACGATTGCCAGCGTGCTGGTGCCCGTCGCTGTTCCCGTGGCCTATACCTACAAGGTGCCGCCCGGAAAGACCGTCGTGCCCGGCACTATCGTCAAGGTGCCGCTGGGAACGCGGGAAGTGGTCGGAGCGGTCTGGGACGTGGAGCCGGACGCGGCGATCAACCCGAAGAAGCTCAAGTCCATTTCCAGGGTCTACGACGAGACGCTGCCTCTGGATGATGACCTGCGCCGCTTCGTGGACTGGGTGGCGAACTGGACGCTCGGAGCGCCGGGCATGGTGCTGCGCATGGTCTTGAGATCCGAGGAGGCGCTGGAGCCGGAGCCGCCGGTTCCGGGTGTTCGCCGGATCGAGGGCGCGGAACCCGACCGGTCGACCTCCGCCCGGCAAAGGGTTCTGGCGACGATGGAGGACGGCTTTGCCTGGACCAAGAGCGGGCTTGCCCATGCCGCGGGCGTTTCGCCGTCCGTTATCGACGGCCTGATAAGCCAGAACGTTCTGGAAGTCGTGTCGCTGCCGGCAGCGCCACCTCCGCCGAAGCCGCAACTTGATTTTGCGCGCAAGGAACTGACGGCCGCCCAGCAGGCGGCGGTCGATCGCCTGGTCGAGACATTCGACAAGCCGGGCGGCGGTGTCAGCCTGATCGACGGCGTTACCGGCTCGGGCAAGACGGAGGTTTATTTCGAGGCGCTGGCCGAAGCCTTGCGGCGGGACAGGCAGGTGCTTGTCCTTTTGCCCGAAATCGCGTTGACGGAGCAGTTCCTGCGCCGGTTCGAACAGCGTTTCGGGGTCTATCCGGCTGAGTGGCATTCCGAGATCACCACGAAGAAACGCGCCCGGGTCTGGCGGGGTGTCGCCTCCGGGGACGTGCGCGTGGTCATCGGCGCGCGCTCGGCGCTCTTTCTGCCGTTCAGGGAACTGGGCCTCATCATTGTCGACGAAGAGCACGACGCGGCCTTCAAGCAGGATGACCGGGTGCCCTACAGTGCGCGGGACATGGCCGTGGTGCGCGGGCATCTGTCGAAGTTTCCCGTCGTGCTCGCCTCCGCAACACCTTCGGTCGAAAGCCATGTGAACGCGGATCTTGGCCGGTACTCGCTGATCGAATTGCCGGAACGCGCATCCGGCGCGGCCTTGCCGGATCTTCAGGCCGTCGACATGCGCCAGGATGGCCCCGAGCGCGGACGCTGGCTCGCGCCGCAGCTCGTTCATGCGATCAAGGACACATTTGCAGCCGGCGACCAGTCGCTGCTCTTTCTGAACCGGCGCGGCTACGCCCCGCTGACCCTGTGCCGGACCTGCGGTCACCGTTTTCAGTGTGCCCATTGCAGCGCCTGGCTGGTGGAGCACCGGTTCCAGAAGAAACTGGTCTGCCACCATTGCGGCCATTTCGAATCCGTTCCCGAAAGCTGTCCCTCCTGCCAGAGCACCGACAGTCTGGTGGCGTGCGGTCCGGGCGTGGAGAGAATCGCCGAGGAGGTTTCCGATCTTTTCCCTCAGGCCCGGACGCTGGTCCTGTCTTCCGACATTGCCGGCGGGCCGGAGCGGCTGAAACGGGAAATGAAGATCGTGGAAGAGGGCGGCGCGGATATTGTGATTGGCACCCAGCTCGTCGCCAAGGGGCACAATTTTCCGAAGATGAAGCTGGTCGGCGTGATCGACGCGGACCTGGGACTGGCGCACGGCGACCCGCGCGCAGCGGAAAAGACCTTCCAGCTTCTGGCCCAGGTGACGGGCCGCGCCGGCCGTGTCACAGGAGGGGGGCGTGGGATCCTGCAGACCTATAACGCCGACCACCCGGTGATCAAGGCGCTGCTGTCGGGCGAGAAGAAAGCCTTCTATGCCGCGGAGATCGAAGCCCGCCGCGCGGCCGGCCTGCCACCCTTCGGACGTCTCGCCGCCGTTGTGGTCTCAGGTCCGGACCGGACTTTTGCTGAAGGCTATGCCCGCGCTCTTGCAAGGGCCGCGCCGCACGATCAGGCGGTAACCCTGCTGGGGCCTGCCGAGGCCGCGCTGGCGATGGTCCGCGGCCGCTACAGGTTCCGGTTGCTGACCATGGCCCCGCGACAGTTTGACCTGCAATCCTACCTGCGCCAATGGCTGGGACAGGGCCCGAAACCCACCAGGGGACTGAGGGTCCAGGTGGATATCGATCCGCAGAACTTCCTTTGATGTTCGGCAATCAAACCCGCCTAAAGGTTTATGACGGCCGGGAAACGTTGATCCGACAGGGTTTTTGGGCCTGCGCTGCAAAAAACTCTCCGGAATCGGCAATAACAGTCTTTAGGTGAAGTTGCACACTGGGAAACCCTGTGCTAAACGAGGCGCGGCTTTGGGGGAACGGTTTAACCGTCATACCTTCTGACCTTGAAATCATTCATTATTTCAACACCTTGCGGACGCTAGCCGTTTTGCGGGTTTGGAAAACGTCAGAGAGCACGGACCTGGTGACTGACAACGTATCTCTCGTATCCGGCGTGGCACAGCGTTATGCGTCCGCCCTTCTCGACCTTGCAGAAGGCGACGGCGTAACCGCGGACGTGGAACGGGATCTGAACGCATTCGATGGCATGCTTGCCGAAAGCGAAGATCTCGTCCGTCTTGTGAAAAGCCCGGCATTCAGTGCAGAAGAGCAGCTTGCCGCGCTCTCCGCACTTCTCGACAAGGCAGGCATCAAGGGCCTCGCCGCAAATTTTGTGAAGCTGGCGGCCCGTAACCGGCGCCTCTTCGTTCTTCCCGACATGATCAAGGCGTTTCGTGCCCTGCTTGCTGACAAGCGTGGCGAGGCGACGGCCGAGGTGACTTCCGCCGCGGCTCTCTCCGACGAGCATGTCGCTGCCCTGAAAGAAGCGTTGTCTGCTTCCACGGGCAAAAAAGTAACCATCGCAGCGACTGTTGATCCTGCCCTGATCGGTGGCCTCGTGGTCAAGGTCGGGTCCCGCATGATCGACACGTCTCTGCGTACCAAGCTCAATTCACTCAAGTTCGCGATGAAAGAGGTCGGCTGATGGATATTCGGGCCGCGGAAATTTCCGCAATCCTCAAGGACCAGATCAAGAGCTTCGGCCAGGAAGCCGAAGTTTCTGAAGTTGGTCAGGTGCTCTCCGTCGGTGACGGTATCGCCCGTGTTTATGGTCTGGACAAGGTTCAGGCTGGTGAAATGGTCGAGTTCCCGGGCGGTATCCGGGGCATGGCTCTGAACCTGGAAAGCGACAACGTCGGTGTCGTTATCTTCGGTTCCGACCGCACCATCAAGGAAGGCGATACGGTCAAGCGGACCGGTGCCATCGTGGAAGTGCCGGTTGGTAAGGGCTTGCTTGGCCGCGTTGTCGATCCGCTTGGCAATCCGCTGGATGGCAAGGGCCCGATCGAAGCAACCGAGCGTCGCCGCGTTGACGTCAAGGCACCTGGTATCCTGCCGCGTAAGTCGGTTCATGAGCCGATGTCTACTGGCCTCAAGGCGATTGATGCCCTGATCCCGGTCGGTCGCGGTCAGCGCGAGCTGATCATTGGCGATCGCCAGGTTGGCAAGACGGCAATCATTCTCGACACGTTCCTGAACCAGAAGCCGCTTCACGCAGGCGACGACGAAGATGCAAAACTCTACTGCATTTACGTTGCGATCGGTCAGAAGCGCTCCACGGTTGCACAGTTTGTGAAAACCCTGGAAGACGCTGGTGCTCTGGAATACTCCATCGTTGTTGCCGCAACGGCTTCGGACGCAGCCCCGCTGCAGTTCCTGGCACCGTTCGCTGGTTGTGCAATGGGCGA
>NZ_JBNKYW010000200.1:0-27373 GCF_050301095.1 Roseibium sp. | reverse complement strand
AAGAACTCATCCATGCGGTGAATGCCGAAATGAGCTCCCGGATCCCAACCGTAGATGCCTTCCATCGGCACGTTTTCCAGCCCCTTGATAACGACCGGCTGCCGGACGCCCGACACCAGACCGATATGAATGGTTTCGTCGGCATGGATCTCAAGGATTTCCTCCCAGATCCCTGCCCGCTCTTCCGGTGTCCTGGAAACGAGCCAGGCCTTGTAGAGCTCGACCAGGCGTTCTGCCGGTGGCCAGTCCGGCTTTTCACCGCCTTCGCCGCCGGTCTCGTGGTAGTCGCCCCAAGCGTACCATTCCGTCCTGTCGCCATGAACGGGAACATAGTCTTCCGGCGGCATTTCGGACGTCGGGATGCCGTTTTCAAATCCCCACCAGACAGACATCAGCAATTCGCCCGAAATGGCGCGTTCGCGCATGTTGTCGCGCTGGCTGGGTTTCGGGAACATCTTGACGCCGATCTGCTTCCACATCTCCGTAACCAGCTCCAGCGCATCGTCCTGAACCTGTGCCTCGCCGGAGGTTTCCACGATGATCTCCAGAGGCCGTCCGTCCGGCATCAGCCGGGTTCCCTCGCCATTGCGCTCCGTCAGACCGATTTCGTCGAGAAGGGCATTGGCTCGATCCGGATCGAATTCCGCCCATTTGGTCGTGTATTCAGCCTTGTAGAGCGGGCTGGCGGCCAGGACGGTATCATTGCCCGGCGTTCCCAGACCGAAGAACAGAACCCGGTTGATAAGATTGCGGTCGATCCCGAGCGACAGGGCGTGGCGGAAGCGCGTATCACGCAGCAACTCCCGCCAGACCGGATCCTTGACCGTCAGGTTCGGCAGGATCGAGATCTCGGAGCCCTTGGTGTTGGACCAGAGCGCCGTGATGTAGCCGTTCTGCTTTTCGCCCTTCTTCAGGACCGTGATGTCGGAAAAGTTCAGGTTACGCGCCTGCAGGTTGCTTTCCCCCGCCTGGGCCTTGGCCGGGATCAGCTTGCCGTCGGCGACCGTCATGATGACTTCATCGAGATAAGGCAGCTGCTGCCCCGCGGTATCGACCCGGTGATAATAGGGGTTGCGTTCCAGCACGAAGCGCAGGTCGCTGTCGTCACGCGTGCGCACCCAGGGCTGCAGGCTCGGCATGTTGACGTTCTTGGCGTTGTACATGTCGTCCTTCTTGTTGTGCAGCGGTGCCCAGCTGCGTGCCTTCACCTTTTCGGCCTGTTTGGCGATATAGTCCGGATCGCCGTACTTCTCGTGGAAGTTTTTCAGGTAATGGGCGGGACGGTAGATGAAGGGCGGCCGCGACTTTGCCAGCTCCGGCAGGAACAGCGGGTTCGGTTCGTCCCAGGTGAAGCGGACTGTGGTTTCGTCCAGCACCTCGAACTTCGGCCCCTTGCCGTTGACCATCAGGAACGGCGGCAATCCGGACGGCGTCAGGCTTTCGTTGCTGACGATATCCTCGAAATAGTAGCGGATGTCCTCGGCCCCGAAGGGATGACCGTCTGACCACTTGTGCCCCTTGCGTGTGTGCAGGGTGAAAATGCGGCCGTCCTCGACATCAAAGGATTCCAGGATATCCGGGACCAACTCGAGCTTTTCGTTGTAGCCGACGAGCCGGGCGTAGCCCCAGACATTGATCAGGCGCACATCCTTGGCGCGGCCGATCAGCGTGTCGATCGAACCTCCCGGAATGCCGGTCTTGCGGCCCTTGGCCTCCAGATCCACGATCAGGGGCTCGGAGGGAAGGCGTTCGGCCACCGGCGGCAGCGTCGGATCGATCCCCGGCGTTTCTTTCAGCTCCAGCGCGGCGGAAGGCGCCGCGAAGAAAGCTGCGGCCAGGAACAGCCCTGCCCGTATGGTGTTCGTTTGCATCATGCTGCAGTCCCCTCGAGCGCCCCGGCATTCTTCAGGCCAGGTGCGCAGACATAGTGATCCGGTTCCAGTTCCACGAGCGACGGCGGTGTGCCATCGGTCAGGCGGAAGGGTTCCGGCCAAAGATGCGGCTCCGACGCCTTGTTGGCATCGAGAGCGGCAAAATCCAGCGGCGCCGACAGATCCGGTTCGGGAACGGCGGACAGCAGCGCCTTCGTATACGGGTGAAGCGGGTTGCCGACGACCTCACGGGTTTTTCCGATTTCCACCAGACGGCCACGGCACATGACCGCGACCCTGTCGGCGATATAGTCCACCACGGCCAGGTTGTGGCTGACGAACAGATAGGTCAGGTTGAGATCCCGCTTCAGGTCCTGAAGCAGGTTCAGGATCTGCGCCTGAACCGACACGTCGAGCGCCGAGGTCGGTTCGTCGCACAATAGAAACTCAGGATTGAGGGTCAGCGCGCGGGCGATACCGATGCGCTGGCGCTGCCCGCCCGAGAAGGAATGCGGATAGCGGCGCAGGTACCGCGGGTCGAGGCCGACGAGGTTCATCAGGTGGCGAGCCTTGTCCGCCCGCTCTTCCGGTGTTCCGATCCCGTGAATTTCCAGCGGTTCCATCAGCGTGTCGTTGATCGTCATGCGCGGATTGAGGGAAGAGAACGGATCCTGGAAGATCAGCTGCACCTGACGGCGGTAGGCCATCAGTTCCGCTCCCCTGAAGCCGGCGATGTTCTCCAGCCCCTTGCCGCGATTGTAGAGGACTTCCCCGCCCTCGACATTGATCGCCCGCAAGATGGCCTTCGCGGCGGTGGTTTTGCCGGAACCGGATTCGCCCACGAGGCCGAGGCATTCGCCCCGCCGGATGGTCAGGTTGACCTGGTCCAGCGCCGTCATCGTCTTGGTCTTGCCGCCAAACAGCGAACCCTTGCGCAGGGTGAACTTCTTGGTGACGTCGCGCATCTCGACGAGCGGTTCGCCGGGATTGACGTAGCAACGTGGCCTTTCGACGAGGAGATCCTCGGATTTCAGTTCGATGGGCCGGATCGGTACGAGCCGCTCGGACTTGTCCATCTGGAAGCTCGGCACCGCATTGAGCAACGCCTTCAGGTAATCGTGCTTCGGGTTGGAGAAAAGCTGCTGCGCCGTGCCTTTTTCCATGATCCTGCCGTGATAGATCACTGCGATTTCGTCCGCCATATTGGCGACGACGCCGAAATCGTGGGTGATTATGAGCACCGACATGCGAAGCTCCGACTGGACCTCGCGGATCAGCTTGAGGATTTCCGCCTGGATGGTTACGTCCAGCGCGGTGGTCGGCTCGTCGGCGATCAGAAGCGCAGGCCGGCAGATCATTGCCATGGCAATCATTGCACGCTGGCGCAGGCCGCCGGACAGTTCGAACGGGTAGGTGTCGAGTGCCCGCTCCGGATCGGGAAACTGCACCAGGCGGAGCATTTCCTTCGTGAGTTCGCGGGCTTCCGCGCTCGAGGCATTGCGGTGAAGAAGGGCCGCCTCGCCGATCTGGTCGCCGATGGTGTGCAGAGGCGACAACGAGGTCATGGGCTCCTGAAAGATGATCGCGACCCGGTTGCCGCGCAGGTGCCGCATTTGCGGCCCCTTGCGTTCCAGCGTCGCGATGTCCACGGGCGGTTCGGCGCCCGTCGGATCGGCCAGGATAACTTTTCCCGAAGTAATCGTTGCCGCTTGTGGCAGCAGGCCCATGATGGTCTGCGAAATGACGGTCTTGCCCGACCCGGATTCCCCCACGAGCGCAACGGTCCGGTTTTCGGGCACGACGAAGGAAACATCGTCGACCGCCCGGATTTGGCCCTCCGCAGTCTCGAATTCGACTGTCAGTCCCTCGATCGAGAGAACATTCACCGCACTTTTCCTCCCCCGGCAAGGATTGTCTGCGTGTGGCTTACTAAGCCCTTATTGCAATATAAAGACAACCAAATTCGCCACAGGATAGCAATGCAGAAAACCTGTTCCGGCTTCCGTGATCTGGATCACAGTCGAGAAAATTCTTTTTTCCGTTCAGAATCTTGTCCGGTTTTACCGGCAACTCCGCCTGCTATTCTGCCGCGGTCACCGGAACACTTTGCGCCTGGTCCTCACCGGCTCCTGCCACAGGGAAGGGATCGAGCACAAAAACCTCCATGGCACCGCTGCGGCCACGCAGCAGATGCTCCCCGACCGGGCGCAGGTGCCGTTCGGAGGGAATTTGCCTGACAGTGTTCGAACTCGCCAGGATGGTTACCTCAGGTTCGCCTTCGACCTCCTTGCCGAGGGTCTGCAGGCGTTCGGCGGCATTCACCGTATCTCCGACGACTGTATAGTTCCAGCGATCGAGCGCGCCGACGTTGCCCACGACCGCAAGTCCGGTGTGAATGCCGATGCGCAGCCTCATCTGCGGCCGGCCTTCGGCGGCCGCCGTTTCATTGGCCTTGTGGAAGGCCACGGCAATCCGCCGGGCGGTCTTGACCGCGGCCTCGGCGTGATCGGGCCGCGCGTCGGGCGCGCCCCAGAAGGCGAGCATGCCGTCGCCCAGGAACTTGTCGACCGTGCCCCCCTCGCCTTCAACCGCTTCGACCAGAATGGCGAAATGATCGTTGAGCAGGCGCGCTGTCTCTTCCGCGCTCTTCTGCTCCGACAGGGCGGTAAAGCCGACAATATCGGTGAAGAGGATCGTCAGTTCCGCCTCGCGGGCCTCGGCCGCATTGCCTCCGCCGAGGCGCATCAGCTTGATGAACAGCGATCGCGGCACATAGGTGTTCATGGCTTTCAGGCCTTCCACCATGGAATTGAAGGCCACGGCGACCTGATCGAGCTCGGCCACCCGGCTGCGCGGCAGGGGGTCGACCTCGTTCAGGGAAAGACTGCCGACGCGTTCCGACTGAACCGCCAGCTTGCGCAGGGGCCGGGCAACCCGCCGGCCGATCCAGAAGGCAATCAGAACAGAAATGATCAGTGCGCCGACACCGACGAACATGGAGCCCGCCAGGCGCTTCACCTCCCTGGAGACCGTCGCGCCGCGGTAATACTGGCCGATGACCCAGGGCTTGTCGCTATAGCCCCCGATGACGGCCTTCATCATGATGAATTCCTCGCCTCCGGCTTCGACAAAGGATACATCGATGCCCAGATCCGCAGCTTTCCTGAATTCGTCCAGCCGTTCGGCGTCGACCATGGCGGCCAGTACCGGGTCGCCCGCCTCCTGCCAGCGAGCAGGCAACTTGTCTCGGATGTCGCCTCCGGTCTGAAGCTGGCCCGCGTCCGAATGCATGATCACCTCGCCATCCCCGGCCAGGATAAAGATCGTGTTGTCCCTGCCCTCGTCCTGGGCGGAGACAATGGCGGCAAGGTCTTCCATCGAACTCGCAGCCGTCAGGATGCCGACGACCTCGCCACCGCGGACAAGCGGTACGGACACATTGGCAAACAGCCCGACATCGTAGCGAACAATCTGCCCCCATGTGGGCGGACTGTCAGCGGTCAGCTTCGGAAGTTCCTGCACATCCATGCCTGGTGGCGGCGCATCCGTTTCGATGCGCCAGAGCTTGCCGTTCGCGGCCCGGTAGACCCCGATCCGTCTTCCGTCGCCCCCCGTGACGGCGAGCGTGCTGATGTCCTTGTTGGATTTCAGGGCAATCGACAAATCCGCAAGGGTTCTTTCCGCATCATCGAACCCTAGCGTGCCATCGTCGAAATAGGGTTTCAGTCCGACGACCGCATTCTCGACGGATCTGAAATGGGTCAGCAGCTGGGTTTCCAGAACCTGGGTGCTCAGGATGGTCTTGTCGTTGAGCAGCGAGAAAGTGTTCCGGAAGTTCGCAGTTACGGAGAGGCCAAGCACCAGACCGATGGCAATCGCCACAAACGCACCGAATCCCACCCCGACGACGGTCGTCAGGGGCCACTTCAGATGCCGTTTGCTGCGTTTCATCTTCGCCATCAGGCGGTTACCTCTTATTGGGCCATATGCGAAAGGACCCGGCTAGCCGGCTGGAAAGCAAGCTTACCTGCCAAAGAGTTGGCGTCAAATTATGGCACCAGGAAATAAAACCGGCACAAACCTCACCGACAGGTTCAGCCCGCGTCGGGTGTCAGCTTCCTCAGAGCCAGCTCCTGCAAGAGGATTATGGTTTTGGCGTCGCGGATGCCGCCGGACCGGATCATCCGCAGGGCTTCCTCAAGCGGAACATGCAAAACCTCGATGTCTTCTCCCTCGTCTTCCGCGCCGCCGCCGGGGGCGACCTGATCCTTCAGGTGGTATGTGCCTGTGAAGAAGGAAAGGGCCTGGGTCACGGATCCGGGGCTCATGTAGGCGTCGAACAGGAATTCGAGGCGCGACACCTCGAAGCCGGTTTCCTCCATCAGCTCCGCCCGCATCCGCTCCTCGGGCTGCGCGCCCTCCAGCAGGCCCGCCGGAGCCTCTACCATGAAAGGGTCCTTGCCGCTCAGCCACACCGGCAGGCGGAACTGCCGGGTCAGGAGAACGCAATCCGTGTCCGGATTATGGAGCAGGCAGGCAACACCGTTGCCGCAATCATAGGCTTCGCGTATCTGCGGCTGCCATGTTCCGTCCCGGCGCAGGTATTCGATCCCGTAACGGGTCAACGTCCCCCAGGCGTCCGCCAGAACGCTGGTTTCGACGACTTTGAGAAACTCTTCCTCAGCCATGTCCCCTCCGGATATCAGCTGGATTTCAGTCCGAGTTCGGCCAGGATCTCATCCGTATGCTCGCCCAGAGCGGGTGCGGCCCGTTCCAGCACCAGTTCGCCATTGCGGAAGCTGATAGGCGTGCGCACGGACGGCACGTGGCCGCCCTCCACTCCGGTTGCCGGCAGATCCACTTTCAGGCCGCGGTGCGTCACCTGCGTGTCGTTGAAGACATCTTCCACCGAGTTGATCGGCCCTGCCGGCACCCCTTCCATTTCCAGGGCGGCCAGCAGATCGTCGCGCAGGCGGGTTGCGGTCTCCTCCGCCAGGATCGGAACCAGCTCCGACCTGGAGGCGACACGGGCCGCATTGGTCGCGAATTTCGGCGTTTCCGGCAGCTCCGGCCGGCCGAGAACGGCGCAAAGACGCCTGAACTGGCCGTCATTGCCGACCGCAATGATCAGGTGACCGTCCTTGGAGGGAAAGACCTGATAAGGCACGATGTTCGGATGGGCATTGCCGAGGCGCTTGGGCGCCTTGCCGGAAACAAAATAATTGAGGGCCTGATTGGCGAGCACGGCGACCTGGGCATCGAGCAAGGCCATGTCGACCCACTCGCCTTCCCCCGTCTCGTCCCGGCGCCTGAGGGCGGCCAGAACGCCGATCACGCCGTAGAGACCGGTGAAAATGTCGGCGAAGGCGACACCGATCTTCTGCGGATCGCCCTCCGGCTCGCCGGTCAGATCCATGATGCCGCCCATGCCCTGGATCATGAAATCGTAGCCCGCGCGATGGGCATAGGGACCGTCCTGTCCGAACCCGGTGATCGAGCAATAGACGAGCTTCGGATTGACCTTCCGGAGGCTGTCGTAGTCGAGCCCGTATTTGGCGAGGCCGCCAACCTTGAAGTTCTCGATCACGACATCTGCGTCCGCGACCAGACGCCGGACGATTTCCTGGCCTTCCCCGGTCCGGAAATCGACGGTGATCGAACGCTTGCCCCGGTTACAGGCGTGAAAATAGGCTGCGTCCCGGTCTGCCCCCGTCTCGTCCCGGACAAAGGGAGGCCCCCAGCCACGGGTGTCGTCACCCTGCGGCGCTTCCACCTTGATCACGTCCGCTCCGAGATCCGCCAGGGTCTGGCCAGTCCATGGCCCTGCCAGAATGCGGGCGAGTTCAATTACCTTGATGCCTTTGAGCGGCGCGGTCATGTTGGCGTCCTTGAAATTCAGCCGGCAAGCCTGCAGGAATGATCAGGCTTCCGACGTCTTGCGGTAGATGTGATAGCGGCCCGGGTGAATGCCGCCCGGCTTTTCCAGCGTCTCGAAATTCTGCAGGTCGAGTTCTAGCGCGGTCAGCACATAGCCGCCGACGGCCATGCGTTCGTTGACGAGCGGTGCAAGCCAGTGAACGATCGCCAGATCGTTGGTCGGATCGGCCGAACCGATGTCGATATGGGCAAAGGACGCCCGTGCACCGACGCGCGGACCGCAAAAGGCCAGCGTATCCCTGATATCGCCCAGGATCATGTGTTCCGCATCCGGCGCGCAGCTCGGATGACAGTTCATGGCGAAATCGAAAACGAAGATTTCCTTGTCCGGGTAGATCTCGCGCAAGTGATCATAGGTTCGGCCATTGCCGAGCCCCAGCTCCAGAACGGGACCTTCAACCTCATTGACCTTGTCGACCAGATATTCCAGCAGGATTTTCTGGGAGGTCATGCGGCGGATAAAACTGTCCAAACGGCTCATAAAAAAGGTCCCTGTAACTGACAACGCCTCTCACATAGACAATGGCTTGCCCCAGGTCAAAACACGCCGGCGCAAATGAACAGGGTTATTTGTCTCATCTGCCCGCAAACGTCGGGCAGAAACAGGACTTTGCCACAATCGCCGATCATGGTAACGCCTTGACCTTGCCCGGCATCGCCCCCTCGTATGCCGTTCATGGACTTGCAGAATTTTCAGGAGAACCAGATGCGTTCCGAAACGGCGCCCGCCATCCGGCTGGAAGACTATCAACCGCCCGCCTACCGCATCGACAAGGTTCATCTGGATGTCCGGCTCGACCCGCAGGCCACCATGGTGACTGCCACCCTGGCCCTGGCAAAGGCGGAAGGAACCGCGGACGGGACGCCGCTGATTCTGGATGGTGACGAACTCGTGCTGACCGGCCTGAAGCTGAACGGACAGGACCTGCCCGCCTCCGCTTATGAGGCGACCGCCGAGCGGTTGGAAATCTCGGCCCCGCCCGCGACCCCGTTCGAGCTGACGATCACGACGGAAATCAATGCGGAGGCCAACACCAAGCTGATGGGACTTTACCGGTCCTCCGGCACGTTCTGCACCCAGTGCGAAGCCGAGGGCTTCCGCCGCATCACCTATTTTCTCGACCGGCCGGACGTGCTGGCGGTCTATACGACCCGTCTCGAGGCCTTGAAGACGGACTGTCCGGTGCTGCTCGGCAACGGCAATCTCGTCGAGACCGGCGATGCGGAGACGCCCGGGCATCATTATGCGGTCTGGCACGACCCGCATCCGAAGCCGGCCTACCTCTTCGCTCTCGTTGCGGGCGATCTTGCGCGCCATCCCGACACATTCACCACGGCGTCCGGCAAGATGGTCGAACTCAACATCTTCGTCGAACACGGCAAGGAAGGCCAATGCGGCTGGGCGATGGATTCGCTGAAACGCTCCATGCGCTGGGACGAGGAGGCCTTCGGGCGGGAATACGATCTCGATGTCTTCAACATCGTCGCCGTGTCGGACTTCAACATGGGCGCGATGGAGAACAAGGGCCTCAACATCTTCAACGACAAATATGTCCTGGCCGATCCGGAAACGGCGACCGATCAGGACTACGCCAATATCGAGGCGGTCATCGCCCACGAATACTTCCACAACTGGACCGGCAACCGCATTACCTGCCGGGACTGGTTCCAGCTTTGCCTGAAGGAAGGCCTGACGGTTTTCCGCGACCAGGAATTTTCCGCCGACATGCGCTCGCGTCCCGTCAAGCGGATCGCCGATGTGCGCCTCCTGAAATCGCATCAGTTTCCGGAAGACGCCGGCCCGTTGGCTCATCCCGTCCGCCCGCGGGTCTATCATGAAATCAACAACTTCTACACCGCGACCGTCTACGAGAAGGGTGCCGAAGTCGTCCGTATGCTGAAGACGCTGCTGGGTGCGCAGGCCTTCCGGGCCGGGCTCGACCTCTATTTCGACCGTCATGACGGCGAGGCCACCACCATCGAGGCGTTTCTGGCCTGTTTCGAGGAAGCGGCCTCGACCGATCTCAGCCAATTTGCGCTGTGGTACGAACAGGCCGGCACGCCTTTGGTGTCCGTTGAAACAAGACATGATCCGGACCATGAGACCTTCACCGTTTCCCTGTCGCAGGAGATCCCGCCGGTTCCGGGCCAGAAGTCCAGCAAACCGGCCGTCATTCCTCTTCGCTTCGGCCTGATAGGCCCCAACGGAGAAGACATGGACCTGACGCCTGCGGACGGGTCCCAGGCGTCGGGCGACGTGCTTGTCCTGACCAAGGCGCAGCAGGACGTGACCTTCAGGAACGTGTCCTCCCGTCCGGTCCTGTCGCTGCTGCGCGGTTTTTCCGCACCAATCCGGCTCAATCAGAAGCTGGGATCGGAGGACCTTCTGTTTCTGGCGGCCCAGGACAACGACCCCTTCAACCGCTGGCAGGCGGTCCAGACCCTGGCGATGCAGGACCTTGTGCGGCTGTCGGAGGCCACCCGGCGTGGTGAACCCGGAATGCCTGCCCAGGAAGTCCTTGAGGTCTTCAGTGCGGTCATGAGGGATGCCTCGCTGGACGACGCTCTCAAGGCCCAGACGCTGACGCTGCCGAGCGAGGCCGACATTGCCCAGGAAATCGGCAAGGATGTCGATCCCGATGCCATCCACGCGGCGCGGCAGCTGATGCGCCGTGCGCTTGCCCGTCAACTCGGGATGGACCTTGTTCCCTACGTCCATGCGCAGACCCACAACGGCGCCTATTCGCCCGACGCGGAGGCCGCGGGCAAACGCGCCCTCTCCAACCGGGCGCTTCACTACTACGCTGTTTCGGGGGCGGAAGATGCCGACCAGATTGTCTGGGACAGGTTCCGTACAGCCGACAACATGACGGACCGCCTCGCCGCGCTGACACTGCTCGTACACGATCACATGGCGCAAGAAGATGTTGCCCTGGAGGCTTATCGGACCCGGCACGAAAAAAATTCGCTGGCGATGGACAAGTGGTTCATGACCCAGGCCATGGCGCCGGGCAGCGAGACCCTTGCCAGGGTCCGGGTGCTGATGACCCATCCGCTCTACGACGCCGGCAATCCGAACCGGGTCCGGGCGCTGCTGCAGTCGTTTGCCACCGGAAACCCGACGCAGTTTGCCCGGTCCGACGGAGCCGGTTTCAAACTGATTGCCGAATCGGTTCTGGCACTCGACAAACGGAATCCGCAAGTTGCCTCGCGTCTCCTGACCAGTTTCCGGTCCTGGCGCGCGCTTGACCCACAACGTTCTGCCCTTGCCGAATCTGCCCTCCTGAGGATTTCGTCATGCGAAGATCTATCAAGAGACAGCCGCGATATCGTGGACAGAACATTGCAGTAGCCTGCAATACTGGGAAAGGTTAACGCGAGAGCAGAAAAACGCGGCTCACGTTAACCATTTTCTTCTTTGCCGACTCTAGACAAAAACAGACGATTTGATTCAAATGGAAGTGATTCGGGGCAAGCTCCGATGCGGCGGAAACTGAGGCACACTTCCTATGGCGCGAGCGATGGCTGGCGACGCATCCGTGCGGCGCGGCGACAAGGAGTCGGAACAGGAAAGCACTGCAAGCGCAACACGCTTGTCGCTGCGTGGCCTGTTCGCCTCCCTCATGAACGGCCTCGCCCGTTCCGACGGCCTGATGCGGCGCGCCATCCCAAGCCTCGCGATCGTCTTCATCGTCATTCTGGCGCTGTTCCGCGCCGGTGAGCTGGTCGATGAGTTTACCGACACCCAGCAATCCGCGCAAAACACGCTGAGCCTGATGGCAACCGTTGTCGCCAACAGCCTCAACGCCACGCAGGAGGCCTTGCCGAAGGCCGGATACCGGACGGTCCTGAAGCGCCATCTGGCCGACAGCCTGCCGGCGGGCGCAACCAGCCGGGGCAGGATATTCCTGGTCACGGATGCGTCGGGAACCATCGTCGCGTCCGCGCCGGTCCAACCGGGCCTCGAGAGCCGGCCAATCACGGATGTTCTGAGCCCGTCCCAACCGCTGACCGTATTCGGCGCCCGCGCCGGCGTCCTCGCGGTTCCCGCCGACATCGGCAACGCCGAGGAGCAGGTTCTGGCGACCGTGCATCATCTCGACGGGCAGCTCGGCATGCTGGCGGTGCTGCAACCGGAAAACGCCATCTACGCGGAATGGCGCGACGACCTTTCGGCGAATGTCACCCTGTTCGCCGGCACGTCCCTGGTTCTGCTGGCGGTCATCTACGGGTTGTTCAGCCAGGCCTCGCGCGCGGAAGCCGCCGACGAGATGTATGCCGGCACCCGGGCGCTGATCGACACCGCCCTGACCCATGGCCGCTGCGGCCTATTTGACTGGGACCTTTCCCGCGGCCGCATGTTCTGGTCGTCCTCGCTCTATGAGCTTCTGGGCCGCGAGCCCAAGGACGACATCCTGAGCTTCGCGGAAGTGGCCGACATCACCCATCCGGACGACATCGACCTTCTTGGCCTTGCCGAACATCTTCTGGAAACCGGCGAAACCCTGGTCGACGAGACCTTTCGCATGCGCCACGCGGACGGCAACTGGATCTGGCTCAGGGCCCGCGGTGAAATCCAGTCCGAACCCGGACGGGCGGAACCGCATCTGATCGGCATCTGTATCGACATCACCGAGCAGCATCTGCTTGAGGAACACAGCCGCATGGCGGACCTGCGCCTGCGCGATGCCATCGAGACGATCTCCGAGGCCTTCGTGCTGTGGAACGCCAAGAACGAACTGGTGATCTGCAATTCCAATTACCAGTCGCTGCACAACCTGCCGGGATCGGTCATCAAGCCGGGCACACCCTACCAGGACGTCATGGCGGCCGCGGTCAACGCCGAGATCGCGCCGCAGCCCATCGCGGTCACCCAGCGCGGCGGCGCGCCGGACGGCTCCTATGAAGCCCAGCTGGAAGACGGCCGCTGGCTGCAGATCTCCGAACGTCGGACCAAGGACGGCGGTTTCGTTTCCGTCGGCACGGACATCACCGCGCTGAAGAAGCATGAAGAAAAACTGATGGAATCGGAAAGGCGGCTGAAGGCCACCGTTTCCGATCTGCAGAAGTCCCGTCAGACGCTGGAAATCCAGGCACGCCAGCTCGTGGAACTGGCAGACAAATACCAGGAAGAAAAGACCCGCGCGGAAGCTGCCAACCAGGCCAAGTCCGAATTCCTCGCCAATATTTCGCACGAATTGCGCACGCCGCTGAACGCCATCATCGGCTTCTCCGACATCATGACCCAGGAGATGTTCGGCCCGGTCGGCACCGAGCGCTACTCGGACTACTGCAAGGACATCTATTCCTCCGGCACCTATCTTCTCAATGTGATCAACGACATCCTGGACATGTCCAAGATCGAGGCCGGCCGGATGAGCATCGAGACGGAAACCGTCTGCGCCTCCGCCGCGGCCCAGGATGCCGGCCGGATCGTGACCGGTGCGGCGACGGAGAAGAACATCACGGTCAACACGGACGTCGCCGAGAATATCCTTGTCAATGCGGACAAGCGGGCGCTGAAGCAGATCCTCCTGAACCTGCTTGCCAACGCGGTGAAGTTCACACCCGACAACGGCACGGTTACGCTCAGGGCCCGGCCGCGCGGCGACAAGCTTCGCTTCGAGGTCACCGATACCGGCATCGGCATTTCGGAGCGCGACATCGAACGTCTCGCCCAGCCCTTCGTTCAGGTGGAAAACCAGTTCACCAAGACCCACCAGGGCTCCGGCCTCGGGCTAGCCATTGCCCGTTCGCTGGTAGAACTGCATGGCGGCAAGCTGACGATCCAGTCCGAGGTAAAAAAAGGCACGACGGTGAGCTTCACCCTGCCGCTGGCGGAGAAGGAAGCGGCGGCCTAAAGGACCTCCTTACCCACAAGTTCACGCAGTATATCCCGCGCTCTCGTCCACAGCAGCGCCCCGCCTTCTTCGGGAAAAAATCTGCGCTCCGCGGTTTTCAGACACTGCGCCAAGGAAGCTCCGAAGTCGGGCGAGTGCACCGGGCTTGCATCCTTTCCGCCATACCACAAGGTCATCGGGCAATTGATTGCCGCGAGATTGATGTCCCATGGCCCGAGTGCGGCAAGCGTATCGCGGGCGTAGCCGCCAGGCCCTTGCCGAAAGCCTTCCGCCAAGGCCAGCTTATAGGCTGATCTGAACGGTTCCTGCCCGTAAACGGAGCGATCCGGTTCGGAACTCATCGACAGGACAAGTTCAAAAAATCCGTCGGGTTCGGCAAAACCTTCCAACATGGCGAGAAAGCCTTCCGGATCGCTTGCAGCCTGACGCGTCATTTGCCTGACCTGTTCGGGAAGAAGCTGGTCAAACACCTTTTTTGCCAGATCGTCTTGCCCGGACACGATCGCGAGCCTGGACACAACACCTTTGGCGGCCAGAGCCAGAGCAAACGGCGCTCCCTGGGAGAACGCAGCAACGGCGGCTTCCTGCACCTGCAAGTGGCCGAGCAGTTCAATGACATCATCCGCGACTGAAGACAGCGTTTTGTCCGGATCCGGATCCGATTGCCCAAGTCCCGGCCGATCCGGAGCAATCAGCCGGACATTCAGTTCCTGAAGATGGTCAATACCGAAACCGAGCGTTCCAGCCATACCTGCCCCGGTCAGGAACAGGACAGGGATCGCGGCCTCCTCCCCCCATTCAGACCAGGCCAGCATGCGGCCACTTGAAAGGACATGACTTTTGGAACGGTCCGGACGACGGACCGCGACGTTGGGTAGAAAATGCATGAGGTATCTCGGAATATGAGTCAGGGGTCGCTCACAAGAGCGTAGAGAAGCTGGGAAAATCGGGCCGCCGACACGGGCATTCTGATACGCTACGCGGTGTGAAAATACAACCCGAGATCAACCCTCAACCACTTCCACCTTGCCCACCAGCCTCTCAAAAACTGCCCTGACCTTGGCCTGCAGCTCCGCCAGTTCCGTTTCCAGCCGGTCGAAGGTCGGACTGCTGGAAGCCTGGACGAGCAGATCCAGAACACCGCGCGGGGCCTCGGCCGGAACGAATTTGCCTGCTAGCGCCAGACGCAGGACCTGGGTCAGGCGGTGATAGAGACGCAGCGCTTCCAGCAGCAGTCCGGCATCGCCCATGTCGAGGCAACCGGCCTCGCGCAGCCGTTCCAGCGCATCTTCTGTCGCCTGTGCCAGGACTTCCGGCTTGTCGTGGGCATTCGCCAACTGCAGGAACTGGGCCAGGAACTCGATATCGACCAGGCCGCCGGCAACCTGTTTCAGGTCCCAGACATCCTTGGTGCCCTTTTCCTTTTCAATGCGCGCGCGCATGGAGCGCACGTCGTCGGCGAGCTTTTGCCTGTCCCGCTGCTTGGTCAGCGTTTCCCGGATGCTGTCGCTTATCTTCTGTGCGAACTCGTCCGAGGAGGACGCGATCACCCTGCCACGGGTCAGGGCCATGTGTTCCCAAGTCCAGGCGTCCTTGTTCTGATAGGCGATGAAGCCGTCCAGATTGGTGGCAAGCGGCCCCGCGTTGCCGGACGGGCGCAGGCGGAAATCCACTTCGTAAAGCGAGCCTTCGGCCGTCGGCGCCGACAGCGCCGTAACCAGCCGCTGTGTCAGGCGCGTATAATACTGGGTGATTGCCAGCGGCCGCTTGCCGTCCGACTGCTTGACGTCCTCCGGGGCTTCGTAAAGCAGGATCAGGTCGAGATCGGAGGCCGCCGTCATCTCCCGCCCGCCAAGCTTGCCCATGGCGAGGACCGCGACATTGCCCCCGGGAACGACACCATTGGCCTCACCGACATGACTGATAACCTGTGTCAGGATGCGATTGACGACGACTTCCGCGAGCCGCGCCAGGGCAAAGCCGACCCGGTCGGCCGAAAGCGTGTCGGAGATCAGCCGAAGACCGATCAGGAACTGCTGTTCCTGTGCAAAAATCCGCGCCCGGTCGAGAGCCTCCTCGTAGAAACGGGCCTGGGCAAGCGTCCGGTCCAGTCCATTCCGGAATTCCTCGACGCTCGGCATGGCGCCGAAGAACGCCGGGTCCAGGACGGCGTCCAGAACGTGGACGCGCTTGGAAACCGTTTCGGCCATGCGCGGCGCGGCGCCCATGGTGGTGGCAAGCAGCGTCAGCAGCTGCGGATTGGAGCGCAGCAGGGAAAAGAGCTGAACCCCGGCCGGCAGCTTCGACATGAAATTGTCGAAGGCCCGGAGCGCCACGTCCGCGTTGTCGGTCGCAGCCAGCGCGGAGATCAGAGCCGGATGCATTTCGGTCAGCCGTTCCCTCGCCTTGGTAGACCTCGTGCAGGGATAGCGTCCGAAATGCCAGGACTTGATGATGGCGGCTGCTTCCGAAGGTTGCTTGAAACCAAGGCCGGACAGAGTCTCCAGCGTACCCGGATCGTGATCATCGCCGGTAAAGACGAGATTGCCGAGCTCAGACGACAACGCCGGTTCGTCCTCGAACAGTTCGGCATAGTGATGCTGAACCGTTTTCAGCTGGTTCAGGAGCGCTGTTTCAAAGGGCTTCAGACCGTCGAACCCCATCAGGGCGGCGACACGCGCCAGCCCTTCGTCGTCCTTGGGCAAGAGTTGGGTCTGCTCGTCGTTCAGCATCTGGATCCGGTGCTCGACATTGCGCAGGAACCGGTAGGCATCGGCCAGTTCGTCCCGCGATTCCGGCCGGATCCAGTCAGCGTCGCAAAGTGCGTCGAGCATGTCGAGTGTGCGCCGGCCCCTCAGGGCCGGGTTGCGTCCCCCGGCGATCAGCTGCTGGGTCTGGACGAAGAACTCCACCTCGCGAATGCCGCCGCGGCCGAGCTTGACGTTGTGCCCGGCCACGGCGATGGCCCCGTGTCCCTTGTGCATATGGATCTGTCGCTTGATCGACTGGACGTCGGCGATGGCGGCAAAATCGAGGTATTTGCGCCAGATGAAGGGGACGATCTCGTGCAGGAACTGCTCGCCCGCCGGAATGTCGCCCGCGCAGGGCCGCGCCTTGATCAGGGCTGCCCGCTCCCAGTTCTGGCCGAGGGATTCGTAATAGACAAGGGCCGCGGGAACGGACATGGCAAGCGGCGTCGCGCCGGGGTCCGGACGCAAGCGCAGGTCGGTACGGAAGACATAGCCCTCCGCCGTCCGGTCCTGCATGATCTTGACGAGCCGCCGGGTCAGCCGCACGAACTCCACCGGCGCCTCGGCTCCTCCCGCCATCGGTGCCTTGTCGGGGTCATAGAGCACGATCAGATCGATGTCGGAGGAGTAGTTCAGTTCATCGGCACCGTGCTTGCCCATGGCGAGCACGATCAGGCCACTGCCCTCCTCCGGCTTTTCGGGGTCATGTGGCACGAACCTGCCCCGGCGGGTCAGGTCATCCAGGCAGAAGCGGATGGCGGCGGTCAGTGCCGCGTCGGCAAAACCGGCCAGTGCGCCCGTGACCAGGTCGAGATCGATCGTCCCGGAAATATCCGCCAGACCGAGGGTCAGTGCGAGGTCCTGTTTCAGGAGCCGCAGCACCCGCATGATACCAGCTTCGTCCTCGGCCCTTGCTTCGCGCGCTTGGCCCATAATCCGCTCCAGCCGAGCCTCGGGGGCCTCCTTCAGGATGGCCAGAAGCCGTGGTGGGTCGGTCAGCATGAGGTCGCGCAGGAAAGGCGAGTTGCCAATGATGCCAAGCAGGAACCCTTGCAGGTGAGAATGCGCGTCAAGCAGCTCCTGAAAACCGCCGCCCGCCTCCGCATGGTCGAGCAGGTCCTTCAGAAAAAGCGCGGCGTGGTCAGGATCGGGCGCGGCCGGCACAGTGGCAATTCGGCCGACCAGACTGCCGGCGCCTCCGTCAGGCTGGGTCTGGTTGTTCTGATCCTGTCCGTGTGCCGATGTGTTCATTGCCATTCCTGTTGCCGACCGGTGCCAGGTCGATCCGTGCGGTCAGACCCGATGCTCCATTCATGAAGCGCAAGTCTCCGCCATGCAAGCGGGCAACGGCCTTGACCAGACTCAATCCAAGGCCCGTTCCCGGTTCAGAGCGGCTTTCCTCGAGCCGCACGAAGCGTTCCATCACCCGGTCCTGATCGTGTTCCGGAATACCCGGCCCGTTGTCGGAAACGGTCAGGACCACGCGGCCTTCCTCCTCGCCACCGGACAGGCGGATGATGAAGTCTCCCTCTTCCGGGCGGCCATATTTCAGGGCGTTCTCGATCAGGTTTACCAGAACCTGGCTGATCAGATCCTTGTTGCAGTCAGCCATCAGGCCGTCGGGAACATCGGTTTCCAGACGCCCGCCCTCGTCCTCCACGAGCGGCTCGTAAAGCTCGGCGATTTCCGCGACCAGTTTCCCCAGATCCGACGGCTCCATCACCGAACCGGGGGCCGTCGATTCAATCCGGGCGATCCGAAGCAGTGCATTGAAGATGCGCAAAAGGTTGTCGGTCTCGTCAAGAGTTGCCTCCAGGGCGCTTCTGTAACCTTCCTCCTCCCTGGCTTCGCGCAGGGCCGTCTCGACGCGGGACTGCAGCCGCGTCAGCGGCGTCTTGAGGTCGTGGGCGATGTTGTCGGTGACATCCTTCATCGACTGCATCAGCAGCTCGATGCGCTCCAGCATGGTGTTGAGATTGACGGCGAGGCGGTCGAATTCGTCGTCGTTGCCGGCCACCGGCAGCCGGCGGGTGAGGTCGCCGGTCATGATGGTCCGGCTGGTCGCCGATATTTCGTCGATACGCTTCATCACGCGCCGGTTGACGAAAAACCACGTAATCGCCGCCAAGAGGATGACCACGATCAGCCATAAACGCAGGGCATTGCCGAGGAGATTGGAAAACCGCAACTGGTCGCCGAGATCCCGCCCGACGAGCAGGCGGAAGCCGCCGCGCAGCTCGAAGGTCCGGACCATGGCCTGACGCTCGACCTTTTCCGTATCCTGGCCGAGGCGCGTGTAGCGCACCCGGCGCAGGCCGCCATCGGCTTCCTCAAGAACGACCGTGGGCAGGCGCGCGATGTTGCCAACCAGCGCGTTGCCGGCGAAATCGACCAGCAGATAAAGGCTGGCGTCCGGATGGCGGGAGCGCTCGTCGATGGTTTCCACCAGATCGCGGACGCCGCCCCTGAAATAGACGTCTGACAGACCCTTCAGCTCCGCGTCGACGGTCTGGACGACCTGCTCGGACATCAGGTGGTCCGTGTTTTCGGAAATATAGACCAGCAGGAAACCGGACATCACCGTGAAGACGGCAATGTAGAGCAGCGACAGCTTGAACGCCGTCGTCCTTGTGTATCTAGTTAACCGCGTCACGGATCGTGTATCCGGCACCCCGGATCGTATGCAGAAGCGGCGTCTTGAAGCCCTTGTCGATCTTGCTGCGCAGGCGGGAGATGTGAACGTCGATCACATTGGTCTGAGGATCGAAGTGATACTCCCAGACGTTTTCCAGGAGCATGGTGCGGGTGACCACCTGTCCGGCATGTTGCATGAGATATTCCAGGAGGCGGAATTCGCGCGGCTGCAGGGGAATATCCGTGTCACCACGGCGGCAGCAATGGGCCATGCGGTCCAGCGTGAGGTCGCCGACGGTATAGGTCGTCTCCACCTGCTGTGCGGATTTCGGCCGCCTGGCAAGCGCTTCGACACGTGCCTGCAATTCGGTGAAGGCGTAGGGCTTGGGCAGATAATCGTCGCCGCCGGCCTTCAGGCCCTTTACCCGGTCGTCCACCTGGCCGAGGGCGGACAGGATCAGGACGGGGGTGTGATTGCCTTCCCGGCGCAGTTCCTGGATGACGGCAAGACCGTCCATCTTCGGCAGCATGCGGTCGACGATGAGAATGTCGTAATCGCTGTCGAGGGCCATCTGCAGTCCGGTCCGCCCGTCTGCTGCATGGTCGGCGGTGTGACCGAGTTCGCTCAAACCCTTGACGAGATAGCTGGCCGCTTCCCGGTCGTCTTCGATGACTAGAATCCTCAACATCTCATCCTTTTAA
Source organism: Roseibium sp. (assembly GCF_050301095.1). Classification (GTDB taxonomy): domain Bacteria; phylum Pseudomonadota; class Alphaproteobacteria; order Rhizobiales; family Stappiaceae; genus Roseibium. The sequence goes on along the minus strand of NZ_JBNKYW010000200.1, from coordinate 7,618 downwards.
CGTGTGTTGCACTTAATGAAAATGGCTGACGGCGGCGAAGGATGTGGGACGCCGCCGCCAGTCTCCCAGGGTTTTGACAAACCCTCGGACAAGACCGGCCTTCGGGGGTCAGGGGCAGAGGTCAGGCCGGTCTTGTCCGTCAGGGGCCGGTTCAAAGGATCAATCCGCTTTCATGCGGCGGGGCACGTCGGCTGAGACTTCGGCTGATCCTTGTGCCGGGGCTGTCCGGTTCCGATCGGGAGATCCGGACACCCCGGCCGAGCCGGTTCCTGATCAGGCAAGGTTCATGGGCAGAGCCACGAACCTGGTTGTGTTGTTGCTCTCGACCCGGAAGAGCACCGCCTTGCGGCCGTCCTTTTCCGCCTTTTCGAGTGCCTTCAGTACGTCGGACGGTTCGTTTACCTTCATGCCTGCGACTTCCAGGATCACGTCGCCTTCGCTCAGGCGTTTCTCGGCAGCCGGGCTGTCCGGATCAATCTCGGCGATGACGACACCCTCGCCCTCCATTCCGGCTTCCGCCTTGGTGGTCAGAACCAGGCCGAGGTCGTCCAGGCTGGTCTTGGCGTCTTCAGCATCCACTGCGGCAGCGACTTTCTGATCCTGCTCCTGCAGGCGGCCGAGGGTCACCGTCACATCCTGCTCAGAGCCGTCACGCCAAACAGTAATCTCGACCTTTGTGTCCGGCTCATACGCCGCAATGATCTTGGACAGATCGCGCGGACCTTTCACCTCGGTGCCGTCAACGGCCAGGATTGTGTCGCCCGAGCGCAGGCCAGCCTTCTTGGCCGGGCTGTTGTCCTGCGCTTCCGCGACTATGGCGCCGCGGGCCTCCTCGAGGCCAAGGCTTTCCGCGATGTCATCCGTGACGTTCTGGATCTGTACGCCCAGCCAGCCGCGAACGACGGTACCGTCGTTCTTCAGCTCCATGATGACATCCTGCGCGGTCGAGGCCGGTATCGCGAAGGCAATACCGACGTTGCCTCCGGACGGCGAGAAGATCGCTGCGTTCACGCCGATGACTTCGCCATGCATGTTGAAAGCCGGACCGCCTGAGTTCCCGCGGTTGACGGGCGCATCGATCTGGATGAAATCGTCATAGGGTCCCGCTCCGATGTCTCGTCCGCGCGCCGAAACGATGCCGGCAGTCACCGAACCACCGAGACCGAACGGATTGCCGATGGCGACGGTCCATTCACCGACTTCCGGCGCATCGTCCGCAAAATCCACATAGGTGAACGTCTTGTCGCTATCGACCTTCAGAAGTGCCAGGTCGGTGCGCTTGTCGGCACCGATAAGCCTGGCCTGAAATTCCTTGCCGTCGCGGTCGATGACGGTGAATTCGGTTCCGTTTTCAACAACGTGGTTGTTCGTGACGACATAACCGTCATCGGAGATGAAAAAACCGGAGCCCTGCGACATGCCGTATTGGCGCGGAGAAGGACGCTTGCCATGGCCGTTTTCGCCGCCCTGACCGCCAAAATCGCGGAAGAAGCGACGGAACGGGCTGCCATCCGGCAGGCCTTTGAAGAATTCCTCGAAGCTGTCGCCGCCGCCATAGTTCATCATGCGCGGTTCGATCGCCTGCTTCACCTGAACGCTGACCACTGCCGGGCTGACCGCCTTGACGACGTCGGAAAAATCGAGCGGCGCAGCGGCATCGACGCGAACAGCATCGGCGAAGGCAAGCTGACTCGGAACGACCGTTTGAGCCGTCATGAGACCGGCTGCCCCAAGCGCGACCACACCTGCCAGCAACTTGGCACGGCGGGACCGCAAGGGAGAGACTGACCGATGATTTTGCATATTATCTTCCTCTGTCGAAATTTACTCTGTAGGCCAATTCGAAAGCGTGCGGGGACAACGCTCCAGGCTCGAGACAGAAGATAGGAAGCACAGCCTTACAGCCGCCTGTCGGCGGCATTACAGTTTCGTAAGGTTGGAAACCTCGGACAGATTTCGCAGACAACAATTTGTTTTAAAAAGAAAATTTTCTGCCACAAAGAACTGAAGAACCGGCTTCAGCCGCCCGCGCTGTCAGGCAACAGGGGCCTTTGCGGAAAGAAAATCGGCGAATCGCCTGCCTGCCACGTCCGCCATTTGGGCATGACCTGCCGGAAAAGAGCGGAAATTTCAAAAGCTTCCAGCCACGAAATCAGGGCATTCCAGTCCCGGGCGTCGAACCAGGCGCGGTCGGTATTTGCGAACTGCCGGATGAAGGGCAGGATCGCATAGTCGGCCAAAGAGGTACGCGATCCGCACAACCAGTCGCCTTCGCCCAGCTGACTGTTCAGAAACCATAGATATTCGGAGGCCTTGCTGCGCTCGTTCTCACGGTCCGCATCCACATAACGCGTATCGTACTTGTAGCGGTCGAGGTGACGCTTGAAAGGACCGTCGCAAAGGCGGATCAGTTCGAACATGGCCTCGCTGTCCGCCGCGTCCGGCTGCAGCCATTTCTCAGGATCGTTCCGGCCGAGCGCCCAGAGCATGATGTCCAGGCTTTCGTCGAGGACAGTAACGCCGTCCTTCAGGCAGGGCACAGTCGCCGTTGGCGACGTTTCCAGAAAGTCCGGTGCCTTGTCCCTCAAAAGGACCTCGCGCAGTTCAACGGTCTGCCCGCTCGCGGCAATCGCAAGTCTGGCGCGGATGGCATAGGGACAGCGGCGGAAAGAATACAGGATCGGAAATTCGGTCATGCCGCTCAAATGGCGCAACGGTGCCCGGTGGTCAATCTCGTTCGTCCTTCGGCCTCCGGCAAACCGTGCGTATTTTTCACGGGTTATAAAGAAAATCAGGCGATACTGGAGCGAACAGGTAACACCATGACCAACTCGCTTCTCCAGCTCGCCAAGGAAACTTCTTCGGAAAAAAAGCACCAGCTCGCCGAGCATGTGACGGGCCTTCTCGTCGCGCGCTCCGAGGACACGGGCTCCGAGGAAACCCGGCTTCTCAACAATATGCTGGAGGGTGTCTACGATTCCCTTGAACTTGAAACCCGCAAGAAGATGTCCGAGCAGCTTGCGGATGTTCAGTCCATGTCCTCCGAGCTCGCGGCAGCCATGGCGACCGACGACTTTCCTGTCGCCCAGGCGGTTCTGGAACGCTCCCGCTCCCTGAAGGAAGAAGATCTCCTCAAGATTGCCCGGACCAAGGAACAGGCCTACCTACTGGCCCTTGCCAAACGCGATACCGTCAGCCGGGACGTATCGGAAGTCCTGATCACGCGTGGCAACAAGGAAGTCAAACAAACCATTGCCACGAACCTTGGCGCCGACATCACGATGGAGGAGTTCGAGGCCCTGGTGAAAGACATGCCCAAGCAGCTCGGGGAGCGCATCCGGCATCTGCGCAAGTCCAACGAGGAGCTTCTAGAGGATCTCTTCCGCGACGACGGAGAAATCGCCGCAGGTTCGGAGCTGGTGAAACGCCCGTCGAAGATCAGTCCGAAGGCCTGGCTGATGGGGATCAAGCTCGGCAAGACCACCCTGAACAAGGCTGTCTATCAGCTCGCGCAGGAACACAACCTTCTGGATGCCGTCGGCCTGCTGTCCTTTTTTGCCGGTCTGGACATGAAATATGTCCACAATCTCATGGTCCGGTTCGACTCGACCGGCATTGCCTCCGTCTGCCGGGCAACCGGGATCGGCGCCATGGAGTTTCAGGCCATCTGCAAGGAGCGCTGCAAGCACCTGAAGTTTCCGGAAAGCACGGGCAGCAAGTGGCTGACCAACTACCACATGCTCGATGAAACCGACGCACGGCGGCTACTCGCCCTGATGCAGATGAAGCTGAAGGCCATCAAGCACGATCAGGCGGCCTGATCCCCGGTTCTCTCCAGTCTTTCGCGCCGGACTGCCCTCCGACGGCCCGCGCCTCCCCGCGCGCAAAGAAGTACAACGCACCCAAAAGTTGCATTATTTCTACCCCGGATATCGGGTTCCGTAGAATTACACTAAAATTATACTGTTATTTTTGCTGATATTCGGAATATTATCTGAATTTTGTTACGTCATTTTATCCAGTTGTAAACTGTCTGTCTGTTAGTCGTTACGGTGTGAAAACGGATAGCTCAGACATGATCGACGACCTTCTCAGTCTTGCCCAGGACAGCACGCCCGAAAAACGCCACCGGCTGGTTGAACATGTAACGGAACTTTTCGTAACCGGTGCGGAGAGTTACCAAACCGAAGAAATTACTCTGTTCAATACCGTTATCGAGCGCATGCTGCCGACCATGGAAGCAGAGCAGAAGAAGACGGTTTCCGAGCAACTCGCACCGATCGACAGCACCTCCAAGAATGTCGCCCTGACACTGGCCAGGGAAGAGATCGACATCGCCCGCCCGATGCTGACCACGTCCACCGTGCTTGATACCGAAGACATTCTTCAGCTGGCGAAGACGATGGGTCAGGGACACCTGCTGGCCATCTCGAAGCGCAAGCATCTGGAAACACAGGTCACCGACGTTCTGCTGGAACGCGGTGAAAGCCCCGTCAAGCAATCGGTTGCCGCAAACGCCGGCGCCGAGTTTTCGGACTGGGGTTCCCGCCTCCTGATCAAGCTGGCAGAGCGCGACGACAAGATTCGCGACGCCATGATGGAGCGCGCAGACATCTCCGAGACCGATTACGAGAAACTGATCAGCCAGATGCCCGAGAAGCAGCAGGCCAAGATCCGCCAGCTTCGCAACGAGAACGAAAACCTCGTCAACGAGTTGTTCCACAAGGCAAGCAAGGTTGTCGCCAGCTCCAAACTGGAGCGCAAGGCCACCCGGATCGACGCCAAGGCCACCTTGAAGGATATCCGTGAAGGACGGCGCACGCTCGGCAAGTCCATCACCCAGTTTGCCCTGTCCAACAACCTGTTCGACATCTGCTTCCTCTTGGCGGAAATGTCGGGGCTCGAGCAGAAATACATCACCAATGTCATGGTGCGTTATGATGCCACCGGCGTTGCGGTCCTGTGCCGCGCCATGGGTGTCGAGGACCATGACTACCAGGCCCTGTGCCGCGCCCGGGCAACCCACAACAAGCAGCCGCAATCGACCGTCGACAAGTGGGTGGGCGACTACCGTGCCCTGACAGACAAGGATGCGCGCCGCCTGCTGTCCTTCATGAAGATCCGGCTGAGCTCAATGGAAGGCGAGGCGGCCTGACAACACGGCCCCTGCCCTCTTTTCAATCGTCCGCCCGGACCTCCCGGGTCACTATGGCCGCACCGGCTTCCAACGTCCTGTGGACAGGGCACTTGTCGGCAATTTCCAACAGGCGCGCCCGTGTCTGCGTGTCCAGATCGCCTTCCAGAGTGATCCGTCTTTCGAAACGGTCGATCTTGCCGCCACGGCTCTTCAGATCCTCGGAACATTCCGCACAATCGGCCGCATGAACCTTGCCGTGCAGAACCTGCGTCCCGATCCGGTCCAGGGAAAGCCCCTTTCTCTCGACGTACATGCGCAAGGTCATGACGGTGCAAGCCCCAAGCGCTGCAGACAGGTAATCGTAAGGTGACGGGCCGCTGTCGAGGCCGCCGAAATCCGCCGGCTCGTCCGCCATCAGCCTGTGCTGTCCGCTCAGCACCATCGCCTGGAACTTGCCCTGACCGGTCTCGATCACGTCCACCCCGGTTTTTTCTTCGGCGCCACTGCGTTGCGGTTTCAGTTCCAGGTACCGGCTTGACCATGCCGAAATCACACGGGCAGCGTAGGACGCATCTTCACGCCCGCTCAGGAGATGGTCGGCCGTGTCGAGCGTCACGAAACTCTTGGGGTGTTTGGCCGCAACAAAGATATCCGTGGCGTTTTCGATGCCGACGGTATCATCGAGGGGCGCATGCATGACCAGAAGCGCCTTGCCGAGTTTGCCGGCCTTTTCCCGGACGGCCTGGGTCTGCAAATCGTCCAGAAATTCCTTGCGGATCGTGAAGGTGCGGCCGGCCAGATCGACGTTACCTGCGCCCTGGTCCCTGATCTCCGCCAATGAGCCCTTGAAATTGTGCAGAACGTGTTCCGCTTCCGCCGGAGCTCCGATGGTCACCACCGCCCTGGCTTCGGGAATGGCGCCGGCAACCGAGAGAATTGCAGCCCCGCCCAGGGAATGTCCGATCAGAAGCTGAGGTGCCTCGTAGTTCCGGCGCAGAAAGTCGGCTGCCAGCCTCAGATCCTCGACGTTGGAGGAAAAGCCGGTGGAGGAAAAGTCGCCGCCGCTGCCACCAAGACCGGTAAAGTCGAACCGTAGAACGGCAACGCCCTCGGCGCTGAGCGCTCCGGCGATCTGGCGGGCTGCGTGGCCGTCCTTGGAACAGGTGAAGCAATGCGCGAAGAGCGCGAACGCCCGGATTTCTCCCGGCGGCAGATCCAGTCTGGCCGCCAGTTTGGCTCCGTGGGCGCCGTCGAATTCCAGTTTCAAAGGCCGTTTTGCCATGTTCCTACCCCTCGGTGTTCAGCCAGAAGTAAGCACAGTCAATCGGCATGCAAGTCACGGCTTGGTGTTCCGTCCGTGAGACTTCAGGCTGGCCCGTCCGTTTCCTCCAGAAGTGTCTTCAGGCGGCGTTCCTCTTCCTCTGTGAGGTGCTGCTGTGCGCTGCCCGAGGCCAGCCTGCTGCGGCCCGCTCTCTTCCTGAGTGCGGCAAAGATGGCGATCAGCCCGGCCACAAGCGCAATCGGTCCGGCGGCCCACAAAAGGATCGTGTGCCAGGCAAAGCGGGGCTTCAGCAGCACAAATTCGCCGTAGCGGGAAACCAGGTAATCGATGACTTCCCCGTCGCTGTCTCCGGCAACGAGCCTTTCGCGAACAAGCACGCGCAGATCTTTGGCCAATGGCGCATCGCTGTCGTCAATGGACTGGTTCTGGCAGACCATGCAGCGCAGCTCGGCGGACAAGGCCCGTGCCCGCGCCTCAAGGACCGGGTCGTCCAGAATTTCGTCGGGCGCCACGGCAAGGGCAGGTCCCGCAATGAGAGCAAGTGACAGAAGCAGGCCGGTCAGCAGTTTACGGATCATGGTTTCACTCCGCTGCAGCCGGAATCGCCTGCCGCCTTGCGGGTTTCGGCGCACCGACCCGCAGGCGCCGGTCAGCAATGGAGACGAACCCGCCGAATGCCATGATCACGCTGCCAATCCAGATCAGCGTGATCATCGGCTTGAAGTAGACCCGGACGTCGACCGCGCCGTCCCCGCGGCTTTCGCCAAGGGACAAGTAGACCTGCGAGAACCCGGTCGTGTAGATGCCGGCTTCCGTCGTCGGCATCTGGCGGGCGGTATAGACCCGCTTGGACGGCTCGAGTTCTGAGACAACGGTGCCCTCCTTGCGGACCGTGAAATGCCCAACCTCTTCCGTATAGTTCGGTCCGCGCCTCGGAGCGGCGCCGTCGAAGGCGACCTGGTATCCGGCCAGTTCCACCGTATCGCCCGGACGCATGGTCGTGACCTGTTCTTCCTGGAAGGCGGAAGCCGTGACGATGCCAAGCACCGTCACGCCGATGCCGAAATGAGCAATCGCGGTTCCCCAGGCCGATCCCGGCAGGCCGGTCAGACGGGCGAACGCGCGTTTCGGACCGATTTCGAACAGCTTGACCCGGGTGACGATCTCGGACACCGCTCCGGCCATCACCCAGACGGCGA
>NZ_JBNKYW010000199.1:0-4811 GCF_050301095.1 Roseibium sp. | reverse complement strand
CGCCGCCCTGCAGACGATCCTGGAAATCGGCGACGAAAGAGCGCTGGCCGAGGCGGTGGACGATGCCTTTCCCGGCGCTTCGATCGAGATTGCCGTCAATGACGGCTATTTCGAATTGCTGATGCAGCAGAAGGGTTTGCTACGACCCTTGCGCGCCAGCGAACTGTCGGACGGAACCTTGCGCTATCTGTTGCTGACGGCGGCGCTCCTGTCGCCCCGGCCGGCGCCGCTGATTGTCCTCAACGAGCCTGAAACCAGCCTGCACCCGGCGCTTCTGGAGCCGCTCGCCCGGCTGATTTCCAAGGCAGCGGAAAAGACACAGGTGATCGTGGTCTCCCACGCGGGCGAACTGGTGTCGGTTCTCTCCGAAGAAGCGGGCTGCATCCGCTACGATCTGCGCAAGGAACTGGGAGAAACGGTTGTGGACGGATGCGAACCGCCCCGATGGAACTGGCCAAAAAGATAAGCGCTTCACCCGTTGGGCCGGGCTTTTGAGAGGGCTCGGCCATTGTGCGGGCTTCATGTGAACATATCTCTTTCTCAATCCGGGCATTTGTGAAAAAAATCAATGGGTGCCGCAACGTCGCGGGTTGACGTTAACGGAAGGTTGGGTCATGTCAGAAAGAACCCGAAGAGGTGACGCTTTTGGGGGGGCGCGGTCCGGCAGGAGGACGGATATCCCGGCGAAACCCTTGGGACGCCTGAGATATTCGGAAGCAGGGCCTCGCCGTTTCGAAGCGGCAAATGCGCGTTGGAGAACGGTATGACGACTGCGGAGGAGTGGAACGCGGCATTCGAGCCCCGTCCCGTACATGTGTATCTTGAGGCCACTGTTGCGACATTCGGATCGCGGCCGGCAGCCGATTTCATGGGCAAGGTCTGGACCTATGCCGAACTCGGTGCGCTGGTGGACAGCACCGCCGCCGGGCTTCAGGCCATGGGCGTGGGACCGGGCGTGCATGTGGGCCTCTGCCTGCCGAATACACCCTTCTACACTATCTTCTATTTCGCCATTTTGAAGATTGGCGGCACGGTCGCCAATTTCAATCCGCTCTACGTGGAGCGGGAAATCGCCTTCCAGGCGCGTGATGCCGATGTGCGCATCATGGTGACGATGGATTTGAAGGTGATCTATGACAAGGTTGAGAACGTCCGGAAGGAGAAGGTCCTCGACAAGATCATCGTCTGCCCGATGAGTTTTTGCCTGCCGGCGGTCAAGAAGGTGCTGTTCAACCTCTTCAAGCGCAAGGAACTGGCGGACATTCCTTCAGATGATGCCCATATCCGGTTCGAGGACCTGCAGACCAAGGGGGACCGTCCGAAGCCGGTTGAAATCGATCCGGCCGAAGACGTCGCACTGCTGCAATATACGGGCGGCACCACCGGTGTTCCGAAGGGCGCCATGCTGACCCACAAGAACCTTTCGGCCAACATCGAGCAGATGCGCTGCGTCTTCGAAAAGGCGCAGCCGGGCCAGGAGAGGATGCTGTGCGTGCTGCCGTTCTTCCACGTCTTTGCCATGACGGTGGCGCAGAACCTGTCAATCATTCTGGGTGCCGAGATGGTGCTGCAGCCGCGCTTCGAACTGAAGGCGCTGTTGGACGCAATCAAGCGCAAGAAGGTGACGCTGTTTCCGGGTGTTCCGACCATCTACACCGCCATCAGCAACTCGCCGTTGACCCGGAACTATGACCTCTCCAGCATCGAAATCTGCCTGTCGGGGGGCGCGCCCCTGCCGGTCGAGGTCAAGGACGGCTTTGAGAAGATCACCGGCTGCATGCTCGTGGAGGGCTACGGCCTGACCGAATCCTCGCCGGTCGCGGCGGTCAATCCGCTAGACGAAAACCGCCGTGCCGGGTCCATCGGCCGGCTGGTGCCGGGCACCACAGCGAAATTCGTCAGCATCGAAGACCGCAAGACCGAGGTGGAAAGGGGCGAAAAAGGTGAACTGCTGCTGCACGGCCCCCAGATCATGAAAGGCTACTGGAAACGGGACGACGCCACGGCGGAAACCATCAACGAAGACGGGTATCTGCATACCGGCGATGTCGGCTACCAGGACGAGGACGGCTTCATCTATCTGGTCGACCGCATCAAGGACCTGATCCTGTGCTCCGGCTACAATGTCTATCCCCGTATCATCGAGGAAGCGATCTACCTGCACGAAGCGGTCGACGAAGCCATCGTCATTGCCATTCCGGACGAATATCGCGGCCAGTCGCCCAAAGCCTTCATTAAGCTGAAGGAAGGGTATTCCATCACCCACGACGATATGAAGGCGTTCCTCAAAGATCATCTGTCAGCTATTGAGCTGCCGCGCGAGATCGAGTTTCGCGACGAGCTGCCCAAGACCATGGTCGGCAAATTGTCGAAGAAGGAACTGGTGGAGGAAGAGGCCCGGAAGCGGGCGGAGGCGCAGGCGAAGAGTATTTGAGTGAATCGAGGAGAACAGCCGGGAGATGCGCGCGCGGCTGAGGTCACACTCTGAGTTCGTCTTCCCGGACGCAGCGTGGCGGAGATCCGGGATCGGAGTGCCGGCGACGAACTGATTTGACGTGAAGCGTGTGTCAAGCACTTCGACCTCTCCGGTCCCGGCTCGCGCTTCGCCTGGCCGGGATGACTGCGGAAAGTGCCTTAGTTCGAATACCCGCGTCCTTCGGCGGCGCGGGCGAGTTCGCGGCCGCGTTTCGCTTCGCGCCGGACTGTATAGATCGAGGCGGCGATGATGACGGCGGCGCCGAACAGGGTTTCAACGCGTGGCCACTGGCTGAAGACGAGCGCTCCGAAAACGGTGGCGTAGAGCAGTCTTGTGTAGTCGAGTGAGGCGATGGCCGTGGCTTCACCGGCTCTGAAGGCTTGAATGTTGGCGGTCTGAGCCGCCCAGGAGACGATCCCGACCAGAAGCAGCAGGCCCCATTGTGCCAGCGTCGGTGCGTGCCAGGTCAGCACGGCGGGAACCAGCATGATCAGCCCGACCCCGAAGGCCTGATAGGTCAGTATCGTGAGGGTGGAATCTGTGCGTGTCAGCATGCGCACGATGATCATGACCAGGCCCGCGCAGGCGGCGCCAGACAGGGCGAGCAGGGCATAGGGGTCGATCAGTCCTTCGCCGTCCGGCCTCAACATCAGGAGAACCCCGAGAAATCCGACGATGGTTGCCCCCCAGCGATGTATTCCCACCTTCTCACCCAACAGCCAGATGGCGAAGATCGTCAGGAAGAAGGTCTTGGAGAAGCTGATGGCTGTGGCGTCTGCCAGCGGCAGCTCGATGACGGCTGTAAAGCCGCACAGCATCGCGGTTGTCGCCACCGCCACGCGGGAGAGCTGCAGCCAGGGGCGTTTCGTCGCCAGCGACGTGGGCAGCCCGCTCAGGATCCTGGGGGTAACGATCGCCAGCATCACTGCCTGACGTACGAAGAGGATCTGGAAGACGCTGAGGTTCTGTCCAAGAAACTTGATCAGGGTCACCATGATCGAGAACAGGAAGGCCGCCAGCAGGATCCACAGCGCTCCGATGGTGTTGGAAGGCAGCTGCGCGAACAGCCCGGCAAACCTTTCCGTCATAGGCCGTTCGGTGACGGGTTTGGAGCTGCCGGATGCCGCTGATGGCTCCGGGTCTTTTGCAGGCATATCCATGTTGAATCCTGAGCCTGCCACGTCTTTGAGGGGAGGGTCGAAGAGCCGGGGGCTCGCGCCGTGTCAGGCATTTGGTTGCATTTGTCACAAGCTTAGACGTTTTGCGCCGGATGTGAAGGGCAGGGCAATTAATTGATTTCGCCGCTGGCTGACGCATGTTCTAAATTGAAAAACACACAGGGAGGAACGCGATGCGCAAGATCCAGACGCAGGGAATCCATCATATCACGCTGGTCGGGGCTGACAGGCAGACTTCCATCGATTTCTGGGAAGGGGTTCTCGGCATGCCGTTTGTCTTCGAGCAGCCGAACCTGGACGATGCCAACCAGAGCCACCTTTATTTCGATCCGGGCGACGGGCGCCTGATCACGATCTTCACCAACGAGGACCGCAAACCTGACCCGGAAGCGGCGCCGCAGACGATCGGATGCGTGCACCATATGGCCCTCGACGTATCCCAGGCGACTTTCCGGCAAGTGGCCGAGCGTCTGGACGCGCGAGGCATTGCCCATAGCGGGCCAAAGGACCGCGGCTTCATGGATTCGATCTATTTCCGCGATCCACTCGGCCTCCTGATCGAGCTGGCCAGCTACAGATTCAAGCCGCCGGAGGGGGTTTCCATGGGCGAAGTGATGCTGGAAGCGCACAAGTTGCGTGTTGCCTGTGGCGACTACAATATCCAGGAAGTGCATCTGGCCGACGCGATCGAGAACCTGACACGAAAAACAAGAGGGAGCCTGTCGGGCGACAGGGAGGCGAAAAACCCCTACTAGCGTCGAGGAAATTCCGATATCAGTCTGGAGTTGCAGCGACCCGGTCCGGTGCAAGCAATCCGGTTGCACCGGCAAATCGGGCATGCAATGTTCCAATTTCAGGTTAGGTAAGTTGGCGCGCCAAGCACTTGTAGCGCCAGGGGTCCTCAGGGTTCCAATGAATGGCAGTCGCAAAAAAGGCTCGTGCCGCACTCGCTGCGGACATTATCGGCTGGCGCGAAATCGTCAGCCTTCCGGAACTGGGCGTGTTCGACATGCGGGCCAAGATCGACACCGGTGCGCGCACCTCCGCGCTCCATGCGGAGGACCAGGAGGTCTTTGACCGGGACGGAGCGAAATGGGTCCGCTTCCGGGTGCCGGCATCCCGTCATCACAGCGACTTCAAGGTTGAAGTCCCGGTTC